>NZ_JBEXWB010000027.1:0-39143 GCF_040629645.1 Streptomyces sp. NPDC005899
GCGTCCCGCCGTGCGGGACTCGACGACGGTGTGCGGGGCGAGGTTGCGGACGTGTCCGGTGAGGACGGCGTGCGCGGCGACGATGTCGTCGTGCCTGGGCCTCGGCTTCATGCTCCCCCTGCTCCACTGGACGGGAGAGGAGGTCGGCCCGGTCCCCTGGCTCGCGCTCGCCTTCGCCGAGGCGCTGTTCATCGCCGTGGGGTGTGTCGGCATCGCCGCGGTCTCCCGCCTCGCGTACTGGCCCGTCTGGGCCGCCGCCGTCTGGACCCTGGACGAGGCGGTCCGTGCCAGGATCCCGTTCGGCGGCTTCCCCTGGGGGAAGATCGCGTTCGGCCAGGCCGACAGCCTGTTCCTGCCGATCGCCGCACTCGGCGGCACACCGCTGCTGTCGTTCGCGGTGGTGCTGTGCGGTTTCGGCCTCCTCGCCGTCGTCCGCCAGGTGCGTACCTACCGCGCGACCGGGACCGTGGGCCGCCCGGCCGTGGTGGCGGCGGCCCTCACCGTCGCGGTACCCGTCGTGGCCGCACTCGCCTCCCTCACGCTCGTCGACGACTCGGCCGAGGACGGCACCGCCACCGTGGCCGCCGTCCAGGGCAACGTGCCGCGCCTGGGGCTCGACTTCAACTCCCAGCGCCGGGCGGTCCTGGACAACCACGCCGCCCGCACCGAGCAGCTCGCCCGGGACGTCGAGGCGGGCAAGGTGCCGCGGCCGGACTTCGTCCTGTGGCCGGAGAACTCCTCCGACCTCGACCCGTACCGCAACCCGGACGCCCGTGAGGCGATCGACAAGGCCGTGCGGGCCATCGGCGCGCCCACCGTCATCGGCGCCGTCCTGACACCCGACACCGGGGACCTCCGCAACACCCTGATCCAGTGGAACCCGGACAGCGGCCCCGTCGACACGTACGACAAGCGGCACATCCAGCCGTTCGGCGAGTACATGCCGATGCGGTCGTTCGTACGGCTCTTCAGCAAGGACGTCGACCGGGTCCAGCGGGACTTCGGTTCCGGCAGCAAGGTCGGCGTGTTCGACCTCGCCGGGACGAAGGTCGGCTTCGTCACGTGCTACGAGGCCGCCTTCGACGACGCCGTACGGGACACCGTCGAGCACGGGGGCCGGCTGATCGCCGTCCCGAGCAACAACGCGACGTTCGGCCGCAGCGAGATGACCTACCAGCAGCTGGCGATGTCCCAGGTCCGGGCGGTCGAGCACGGACGGTCCGTCGTGGTGCCCGTCACCAGCGGGGTCAGCGCGGTCATCCGGCCGGACGGCACGATCGTGCGGAAGACCGAGATGTTCACCCCGGACGCCCTCGTCGACGAGGTGCCGCTGCGCTCCTCGCTCACGCCCGCCACCCGCCTGGGCGCCCTGCCGGAAGGCGTCCTCGCGCTGGTCGCCGTGGCCGGGCTCGGCTGGGCGCTCACCCGGTCCGTCCGCGCCGGGAGGAAGCGGCGCACGGCGTCGGAGGGCACTCCCGCGGCCACGTAGGCTCCTCGCATGTCTACTCCCGACTTCATCCGGGCCATCCGGGCGACCGCCGGCCACCAGCTGCTCCTGCTGCCGGGTGTCACCGCGGTCGTGTTCGACGACGAGGGCCGGGTACTGCTCGGCCGGCGGGCCGACACCGGGAAGTGGTCCGTCATCGGGGGCATCTCCGAGCCGGGCGAGGAGCCCGCCGCGACGGCGGAGCGTGAGGTGTTCGAGGAGACGGCGGTGCGGTGCGTCGCCGAGCGGGTCGTACTCACCCAGGCCCTGAAGCCGGTGCAGTACGCCAACGGCGACCGCTGCCAGTACCTGGACATCACCTTCCGCTGCCGGGCGACCGGCGGGGAGGCCCGGGTCAACGACGACGAGTCCCTGGACGTGGCGTGGTTCGCCGTCGACGCCCTGCCACCGCTGAGCGAGTTCTCGCTGTTCCGGATCAAGCAGTCCCTCGGCGACGGGCCCACCTGGTTCGCGCCGACGCCGCGCCCCTGAGCGGCTGCCGCGCCACGGGCCCGGCGGCCCACTTCCACACGCGGGCCCGCCCCGGGCCCGGGGGCCGGGCCGGGGCGGCCGGGCTCAGACGGTACGGGCGTCGGAGGGCACCGCCGCGGGGTCGCCGGAGTTCCCGGGTGCCCCGGCGGCGGAGTCCGTCCCGGATTCGCCGAGGCCGCCGAGGTCGCGGTTCCTGGTCTCCTTGGCGCAGACGATCGCCAGGACGGTGATCAGCGCGGCGGCGATCACGTACAGGGAGATCGGCGTCGAGGAGCCGAAGTCGGCGAGCAGGGCGGTGGCGATGAGCGGTGCGGGTGCCCCCGCCGCGACCGACGAGAACTGCGCGCCGATCGACGCCCCCGAATAGCGCATCCGCGTCGCGAACATCTCCGCGAAGAAGGCGGCCTGCGGCGCGTACATGGCGCCGTGGAAGATGAGCCCCACCGTGACGGCGAGCAGCAGGCTGCCGAAGCTCCGGCTGTCGATCAGGGCGAAGAACGGGAACATCCACAGGCCGACGCCGACCGCCCCGACCAGGTACACGGGCCTGCGCCCCACCCGGTCCGACAGCGCGCCCCACAGCGGGATCACGGCGAAGTGCACGGCGGAGGCGACGAGGACCGCGTTGAGCGCCGTCTGCTTGCTGAGGTCCGCCGACGTGGTCGCGTACACCAGGATGAACGCGGTGATCACGTAGTAGCTGATGTTCTCGGCCATCCGCGCGCCCATGGCCACGAGCACGTCACGCCAGTGGTGGCGCAGGACGGCCACCAGCGGCATCTTCTCCGCCTCTTCGGAAGTGGCCCTGCGCTGCTCGGCCTGGACCAGCGCCGCCTTGAAGACAGGTGATTCATCGACAGAGAGACGGATCCACAGACCGAGGATCACCAGCACACCGGAGAGGAGGAAGGGGACGCGCCACCCCCACGCCTCGAACGCGGACTCCGACATGAGCGCGGTGAGCGCGGAGAGCACACCGGTGGCGAGCAACTGCCCCGCGGGCGCCCCCGTCTGGGGCCACGACGCCCAGAACCCTCGCCGCCGGGCGTCCCCGTGCTCCGACACCAGCAGTACGGCTCCGCCCCATTCGCCCCCGAGGGCGAATCCCTGGACGAGCCGCAGGACGGTCAGCAGGACCGGGGCGGCGGAGCCGACGGTGGCGTGCGTCGGCAGGAGGCCGATGAGGAAGGTGGCGCCCCCCATCATGAGCAGGCTGAGCACCAGCAGCTTCTTCCGCCCCAACCGGTCGCCGTAGTGCCCGAAGACCAGGGCGCCGAGGGGGCGCGCCGCGAAGCCGACCGCGTACGTGAGGAAGGACAGCAGGGTGCCGACGAGGGGATCGGAGCCGGGGAAGAACAGCTTGTTGAAGACCAGCGCTGCGGCCGATCCGTAGAGGAAGAAGTCGTACCACTCCACCGTGGTCCCGACGAGGCTCGCGGCGACGACGCGGCGGAGGTTGGACGGGGGTGGGGGAGCGGTTGCTGGGGCGGCCATGAACACCACTTCCGGACAGTTGGCGGGGACGTTTCCGTGTCGCCATACCGTAGGAAGGGGCAGATCACGGGCGTATGTGGCGGGACACCATAGTTCCGGTGGGTCGTGTACCCCCGGCCCCCATGGCCCGCTGCGACGACCTCACCGGCGGGCGGCCGGGGACGTGATGAGGGGATGTGCGGGTTGTGCTGATCAGGCATCTTCCGGCGGTGCGGTGCCGGCCCCCGTGCTGGTCCCGTGCCGGCTTCCGTACCGGTCCCGTGCCGACCGCCGTCCCACGTAGCCCTCCGGTCCCTCTCCCGTGCCGACCCGCTGCCCACGACGCCGCGTCGACGGCGGAGGGCGGGACGGCGTTCCGCCCGGGCCGCTCCGGACCGCGCCGGCGGCGGACCCGGCAGTGTGTGGCCGCGATGCGTGGGGCCGTTGACGCAGCAGCCGTTCACCGAGGCACAGCACAGCACAGGCCGCGGCGGAAAGCGTGCCGCCGGCGAGGAAGGTGCCCCGCACACCGGCATGCGGAAGCACGAGTGCCCCCAGAGCGGCGCCCGCCGCGATACCCGCGTTGTAGGCGCCGGAGTTCGCCGCGAGCGCGATGTCCGTGCGGCGCGGAGCGCAGTGCAGCATCGCGTTCTGGGTGGCCATGAACACCGGCCCGAGTGCCCCGCCCATCAGCACGAGGAACACCACCGCGGCCACCCGGCAGGTGCCGGCCGCGTACAGGCCGAGCATGCCCACGGCCTGCGTGGCCACCGCGGTGGCCGGTGCGGCACGCGGGAAGCGGTCCAGCAGAGCCCCGGTGACGCTCACCCCGGCCAGACACGCGACGCCGGAGGCCGTGAACAACACACTGACCGTGCCCGGAGGGAACCCGCTCACATCGCTCAGGAACTTCGCGATGTAGGTGTATCCCGTGAAGGCCCCGGTGGCGGCCGTCGCGCCGGCCGCCAGCACTACGGCGAAGCGGTGGGCGTCGGGGGCGATGCCGTAGGCGGCGTGCTCTTCCTCCGGGCGTGAGGTCGGCAGCAGAACGGCGATCGTCACCAGGGAGATGATCCCCGGACCCGCGAGCACGGCGACCGGCACCCGCCAGTCACTCCGCTGACCCAGCCAGGTCCCGGCGGGCACACCGAGCACGAGGGCGAGCGAACCGGCGACGGACAGTGCCCCGACCACACGCCCGCGGACCGCAGGAGCGAACAGACCCACCGCGACCGGCCCCATCACGGCCCAGAAAAGCGCTTGGGCAAGTGCTGTCAGCAGCCTCGCCACGAGAAGCAGCCAGTACGAGTACGCCAGCGCGGCGAGGAGACTGGACACGACCAGTGCGGCCAGGAGCCCCGTGAGCACGAGGCGTCGGGGCACCGCCCGCACCGCGTGGGCGAGCGGCAGAGACGACACGGCCACCATCACGCCATAACTGGTGACCAGCAGGCCGACCGTCGGCACCGACACCCGCAGGCCGGCGGAGATGACTTCCAGCAGGCCGATCGGCAGGTTCTCCGCCGTGTTGAAGGTGAAGGCGGCCAGCATCAGCGCACCGAGCACCGCCGGCCCGTGCCATGGAGCCGGTCGTGGCGCGACCGAGCACCCTTTCCCGGACCTCGTCCCCCGCGCCTGCCGTGCGGCATCGTCCATGGAGGTACCCTCACCGGGCTCACCGGGCCACCGCAACCCGATTCGGCCGCCGCACAGGCGCACTTCGGGATCGTCGGCGGGGGCGACGACTTCGCCGGGTCCGTCCGGTCGTGCAGGGCCCGGACGGCGGGGGCGTCGAACACGTCGAGGACCGGGTACTCGGTGTGCGGGTCCTGCGCGGAAGCCGCCCGCACGGCTGCGGCTGACGCGTCCGCGCCGATCACCCGTCCGACGTGCCGGGCGAGATGGCGTGTCCGGGACCCGTTGCCGCAGCCGAGATCCAGCAGACATGTTCCGGGACCGAGGAACTCCGGAAACCGCGGCAGGTCGTGCGCGGAGGCGAGCTCCGGCTCGGTGTCCCACAGGGGCGGCTCCCGGGCGGCCTCCGCCGCGGTCCAGTACGTCTCCCAACTCGCGGCTCAGTCGGGAATGTCGGCTTCCACGGGCTTCTCCTCGGGGCGGTGGTGCCCGGGACTTCGGGGGCCGCCCAGGACGTGGGCGGCAGCCGAGCGGGCGGCCGGCGGGACGATGCGATGCACAGCCGTGACCAACTCGCCCACGTTCAGGTTTGGTTCGCCCGACAGCTCGGCGAGCGGGGCCGTGAACGCCGTGAGGCGTTGTTCGGTACGGGCGGAGTGCGGCTCGGGACGGGCTGGGGGATCGGGCCGCCTAGACATGGCCCCCACCGGCAGCCGGTATGCCGCCGGAGGTGGGAAGCGGCGCCGGACGCGGCTCCGGTCCACGCCGACCGGGCGGGCGCGGTGAGCGGTTCACCCGGGCGCCGGGCCGGCGGTTCATCGGGACGCCGGGCCGGGGCGCGGGGCGGACATGCCACTCAGCAGGGCCGGGTCGGCCGCGTTCTCCCGGTGCCCGACGACGCGTCCGCCGACGAACCGCCACAGTCCGCAGAACGGCACGGCCACCGGCCGGGGGCGCGTCGCGGTCGCATACCGTGTTGCGGGCCTCGAACCCGGGGCGGTCCAGGGTCACGTCGATCGGCTGGTTGAGATGGCGCTCGGCGACGCCGGTGTGTTCGATCATGCGCAGGACGGAGCGGAGGCGGCGGTGGGGATGGATGCTGCGTCCGAGCGCCGGCGTCTCCGCCATGGAGATGGCGTGATCGGGGACCCGGACCGCGGGTCGGCACAGCACGGGCATGGCTGCTCCTTCGCGTTGCTGCGATGGGGGAGCGGGCCGCCGGCCGGAGAGGGGACGGACGCGGGGCCCTGCACACGGGGCTCGCTCGGGGCCGTACGCCGGGATGCGGTGCTGTCTCCGGAACGGCTGTACGGCGTCTCCTGGGGGGACTCTTCTCGGTGGCCGACGCTCCGTGAAGGCGTGCGGGCAAGGGACGGGAGCGTGCGTGTACCACCCCGTGTGCCGCGGCCCTACGAGGTGCGCTCGTGGGCTGTGCCGCGGTGCCGGGCGGGCGTACGGGCGCACACGCTTCCTGACGCGAAGGCCCGAGCGCTTGCGGTGTCCCTCGCGCGGCAGCCTCCGTATCCGCACCGGCCACCTCACCCGGGCGCCCGGCCGCCGGGGAGAGAAGCTCCGCATCCTCGACCACCTCGCCGAGGAACTGAGACTCGACCTCCCCCGGTCGCCGGCTCTCGGCAACACCGCCTCGGACCGCACACTTCTCCGAGCCGTCGGCAAGCCGGTGGCCTTCGAGCCGGACACCGCACTCGCCGCCCAGGCGCGCGGCACGGCGTGGTGCCGCGTCACCCGGGACACCGTTCTGGACGCCCTGTCCGGCCTCTGAGGACCCCGAGGGCCGTGCGCGGTGGCCGACCGGCCGCGCCTAACGGCAGCGGTCGGGCCTCCCCCCGGGCAGCGAGACGCTGCCCGGGGGGAGGCGATCGGCACAAGGGGTGCTCGGGGGGACGTCGGATGCGAAGTGTGCCGCGGTGGCGGTCGGCGAGATGCCGGCCGGCGTACTACTGACTACCCGTCAGCAAGCGGCCGACCCCGCGCCGGCCGAGCAGCGGTGCGGCCCGGCGGGAGTCCGAGGCATCAGGACCGCTTCAGACGCCGACCAGGCTGACGGTGAAGGGTCCGGACACGCTTGTCAGCCCCGCTGGGCTCAGGCAGGCGGTCAGATCGGTGCTGGCCAGTACCACGGTCTCGACGACAGTGGCTCCGGTGTAGTCGCCGGACGCCACCTTCCCCGTCAGGACGAGCACGGTCACTCCGTCCGGGCGCAGTGATATCCCGCCTGTGAAGTCGAAGTACGAGTCCGATGTCCCGGGGTTCACCCAGTCGAGCCGGCCCGACCCGGAGGAGTTGCCGCCGAGGCAGGTCAACTGCCCGGAACCGGTCACGGAGAAGCTGGCTCCCGTGTGATTCAGGTCGAGCGAAACACATGGCCCCAGGGACCCAGCGGTGGTCAGGGACACGCTGGCCGGCGGGGTGGCGGGAAGCTTCAGCCCCGGACTGTAGACCGTCGTCTGCGTGCCCACGGGGCAGGTCACCAGACTCGCCGTGGTCCGTGCCGCGGCGTTCGGGGCTGTGCATGTCCAGGCCACACCGGCCAGCAACAGCACCAGCACGGCGAGCAGTCGACGAGGGATACGTAACGAGTGGAGAGCGGACATCGATTCCTCCTGAGGTACCGAGGGGTCGGGGACGGCGGCAGTCGCTGCCGGCGGTACGGAGCGGTCCGTACGGGAGTCGATCCGGGCGCGGTCGCTCGTGAGTGAAGGGCAGCGCCTGCGGTGCCGGGGCTTGAACCCAGGTGCGTGCCAGGGGCCGCTGAGCGACCACCGGGACCGGCGGACCCACCTGGACACCTTGTTCACGCGTGGTGAGAGGAGTCCCATGCTGCTCTCGGCGAGTGGCATGGGACCACCCCCCGTTCGGACCAGTCCGTGATGGCTCGAACGCGCACACCAGGTGCGCGTCTTGAGCGCCCCGTGTGCGCGTGAGAACCCACACGTGCCCCGGTCGTCCGAGCCGTCACCGCATGACCTCCGCCGCCGGGGTGTGCGTCCGGTCCGTCACCGCGTAACCCCTGCCACCAGGGTGTGGGACGGCCGGCGCGAACCGGTTCTGCCCCCGCGGAGTCGCTCCGCCACCACGGAGGTGGGCGAAAGCACGTGGGAACACCCGCCGGCGCAGTCACGGCCCGGGACGTCCGCAAGGGCACGGCCAACGCACCGAGGAGGACGAGGGCGCAGGTCCGCGCGCCCGGCGCGCCGCGCGCGCTCCCGGCATTCCGACTGCGCCGCTAGACATGCCCCTCGCCGCAAGCGGAGAGTCGACGAGACGAACGGAAAGACCGCTCGGCGACCTGGTCAAGCCGCCGCCTCGGGCCGTCGACCTGGCGCCGCCAACGTTGACGACAGCGCTGTGCGACGTCTCCGACGGTTGACGAATCGTTTTCCCCTCGACCCCGCCCCGCCGCTCGGGATCACGGCCGGTGCGCATCCTTGTCCCGGTCTTACGGACGGGGCCGCCTCGACGACGCCCCGGTGTGTGCGGAGGCCCTGCGAGGCGGAGACGGAGACGGAAAAGCTTCGCGGACGCGGCCGTCCTCCGCTTCGGGGGGCTACCTCCCCGGTCACCGGCTGAGGGGGAACCGGCTCGGGGGCCGGGGCGCAGCCGCCGGGTCCCGGACACGGCCCGGGACGGCTACCGGTGACGCAGGTGTACGACCCACCCGACAAACGCGACCGGATGTGAAGGAATGACTGTCGATGGCAGCTGACAGCCCACTCGGGACGGACCACCGGGGCCGCGGAACTCTGTACGAGCGTGGTCTGGAGACCGCCACGGAGCTGGCAGGGGAGGAGGCCGTACGGGCTTTCCTCGACGACCTGGAGCCGATCAGCAGGAGCACCGCCCGTCTGGTCGTCGAGACGGTCTTCGGCACACTGCATCACCAGCCCGGTCTGGGTCGTCGTGACCGTGAACTGGTGACGCTGGCGGCCCTCGCCGTCCTCGGCGACAGCGAAGGAGAACTGAGGATCCACCTGGCGATCGCGCACCGCATCGGAGTCCCTCCCTCCTCGGTCGTCGCACTCTTCGGCCACATCAGCGCGTATGCCGGCTTCCCCCGCGCCCTGAACGCCCTCGCCGTGGCCAAGGGCTTCTACACCGAGCGGGGAGTCGCCCTGCCCGAACAGCGGTAGCCGGCCCACAGATCCCCCCACCAGGAAGAGGTGTACACATGTCCTCACGCGTGGCTGTGCTGTTTCCCGGTCAGGGTGCCTACCTGCCCGGAGTGCTCGCCGATCGGGTGCGGTACTTCCCCCGGGCGGCCGAGGCGCTCGAGACCATCGACGCGGTAGCCGCGGAGCACGGCCTGGAACCCGTGGCCTCCCTGCTCCAGGAGCGCGACGCGCCCTCCTTGGACGACCTCCTGGCCAAGAGCAGCGATCAGCTGGACCTGGCGATCTACGCGGTCAACGCCGCGGGCTTCGAGATACTCACCGGCCTCGGGCTCCGTGCGGACGTCCTGGTGGGCCACAGCTTCGGTGAGTTCGCCGCCCTGTCCTCCGCGGGGGCGGTCTCCGTCGCCGACGTCGCCCACATGGCGTGCACGCGGACCCGCGCGTTCCACGAAGCGGAACCGGCCGACGGCGGTCTCCTCGCCCTGGACATCCCGGCCTGGCGGACCGAACACCTCGTGGGCCTGCTCGACGACCCCGGACTGCGCCTGGCCATCGACAACGGCCCCGGTCAGACAGTCGTCTCCGGTCCGCGGCGGTCCCTGGACGCGGTGGAGGAAGTGGCGGCCGGTCTGGGCTTCCGGGCCACCCGGCTGCGGGCCCGGTACGCGTTCCACAATCCCGCGCTGCACCTCGCCGCCGATCTGTTCAGCCGCTTCACAGCGGATGTCCCGCTCTCGGAACCTCGTGTGCCGGTGTACTCCCCGGTCCTCGGCCGATACGTGCGGACGGCCGCGGACGTCCGGCAGGTGATCGACCGCAACATGGTTGCACCGGTGCGGTTCTACGACGCGTTGATCCTCCTGTTCAGGCAGGGCACCACGGCGTTCATCGAGGCCGGCGCGCGGCAGGCGCTCACGGGCATCGCGAGGTCCTCGCTCCCCCCGGCGGCGCGCGCTCTGCCGTTGCTGCCCAGCCGAGGTGACATGAACAGCATCACCACGGCCCTCGGTGAGGCGGGGTTCCCCGTGAGCCTGCCCCCGCTCCCGGGCCGGCCGGACCAGGACGCCGAGGAGTCACAGGATCTGCCCGGTTCCCCGCCGGCCGCTGTCGCGCCACCACCGCGAGAAGCGCTGTCCACCCGTGCCGACGTGCTCGCACACCTGGCGGACATGTACGCACAGGACCTCGGCTTCCCGGTGGAGATGCTGTCCCCGGACATCGACCTCGAGGCCGACCTGGGCGTCGACTCGGCCAAACAACTCGCGCTGTTCCAGCGGGTGCGTACCCGGTACGAGTTGCCCGAACCCTCGGCCGAGCAGAGGGTCCGCGCGACCACGCTGGGCAGGATCGCCGATCTGGTGGAGGAGCAGCGACGATGACCACCCAGGCGGAGGCGGGCGAGCTCGTCGTGGTGGTGGGCATGGGAGTCGCGGTGCCCGGCGCCTGCAGTCCAGGTGAGTTGTGGAGGACGGTCAACGGCGGCCGGGACGTCTTCACCGAACCGGGTGGGCGTTTCGAGCTGAGCCGGTTCTGGTCCCAGGACCTGAAGGAGCCGGACCGTACGTATGCTCGCCGGGCCGGCTACCTGCACGACTTCCGGCCCGACCCCGCCCTGGCGGAGGAGGAGAGCCGCTCGGGCCCAGGCCGCGACCAGGCGGCCCGCTGGCTGAGGCATACGGTCCTCCAGGCACGCTCAGGTGTGCGGATCAGGCCCGGTTACCGCTGCGGGGCCTATGTCGGCGCGTGGCCGGGTGGCAGCCAGAGCCTCGTCGAGTCGGTGCTGGCCGAGACGCTCGCCAGGTCGGCTCCGGACAGCGCGGGCGACAGGGTCCGCGCCGCCTTGTTCGAGCACTACCGGCACGCGGTGCCGATCGACCGGGCTGCCGGCCCGGACTCCGTGGTACGCACGGCGTTCCAGGGCCTGGCCGAGAGCCCGGTCGAGGCCCTCGTGGTCGACACCGCCTGCGCCTCGTCGCTGTACGCCGTCGATCTGGGGAGCAAGGCCCTGCTCGCCGGTGAGTGCGAGGTGGCCTACTGCGGTGGCTTCAACGTCGTGGACCCGACGATGGCGGTGATGTTCGCGAAGCTGAGCGGACTCTCCCCCCGCAGTCGTGTCCGCGCCTTCACCGGAGCCTCCGACGGGACGTTGTTCAGTGACGGTGCCGGGCTGGTGGCACTGAAGACCCTGCGCAGGGCGCGCGAGGACGGCGACACCGTCCTCGGCGTGCTCCTGGGCTTCGGAGGGGCCGCGGACGGCCGAGGGAAGTCCATCTCGGCTCCCAACCCGGCCGGTCAGCAACGCGCCGTGCAGCGGGCCCGGGCCGTGAACGGCGTGGAGGCCGGACAGGTCGACTGGGTCGTCGCGCACGGCACCGGCACACCGGCCGGTGACGGCGTCGAGTCACAGGTTCTCGCGGGGCTCGGTTCCGACGCGGGCCAGTGGTGCACCAGCAACAAACCGGTCTTCGGCCACACGGGTTGGGCCGCCGGCGTCCTCTCCCTGATGCACGCGTTGCTGGCTCTGCGCCACGGCTGGATACCCGGGCAGCTGGGAGCCGGGGAACCGGAGACCCGGACCGGTGGTGGGCGTGTCCGGGTCCCGGGGAAAGCCGTGCGCTTTCCGGCCGGGCAGGACGGGCAGCGCATCGTGGGAGTGTCGGCCTTCGGGTTCGGCGGGACCAACGCGCACCAGCTCGTGACCGGCGGCACCGAGGGGCACCACCTGCGTTCCGGTGCGCCGGCCCGGCCCGGCTCGCAGGAGATGGTGCTGGTGGCCTGGTCGGCTCATCTGCCGGGAGAACCGGCCACCTCTGCGCTGCGCGACTGGTTGCGAGGAGAGGCGGCGCCACCGGCAGCGCACTTCGCCCGGCCCTACCCGGCGCCGCTGCCCGCCGACGTGCGGATGTCAGGGCGCACGATTCCGGTCGTCGACCCCTGCCAGCTGATGGCGCTCCAGGTCGCGGCCCGTTTCACCGCGGAGCACGGAGAGCTGTGGTCGGACGTCCGGGAGACGACCGGCGTCATCGCGGCGCACACCGGGATGCCGCGAGGCCTCGTGGGGACGGCCGTGCGCTGTTACGCCGACGACGCGAGGTGGCTGCTCGGCCGGCACGGTGGCGACCCGGCCTTCTCCGAGGTGGCACGGAGCTTGGAGAGGGCCCGTCAGCAACTGCCGGCGACGACCGAGGACTCGCAGGCAGGCGTGCTGCCGAACGTCATCGCCTCCCGGATCGCGGCGCGCTACGACCTGCACGGTCCCACCATGGCCATCGACGCCGGAAGGGACAGCACCCTCGCAGCCCTCCGCGTCGCCCGCCGGTACCTCATGACGGGCGAACTCGACCTGGCGCTGATCGTCGCGGTCAACGGCAACGGAACCGCTGAGAACGCCGCGGTGACAGGGGCCGGCGCCTCCCCTCCGGGCGAAGGCGCCTTCCTCCTCGCCGTGGCGACACGCGACACCGCCACGGAGCGCGGACTGCCGGTCCTGGCCCGCCTGTCCTTCGGCACCCCGCGGCGGAAGCAGCCGCCGACGCGACTGGAGCGGGGTTACCTCGCCGCCGACCACGCGCTGGCACTCCTGCGAGCCGTGGAGCGCGAACAGCTTCCCACCTGGCTGCCGGCCGAGTCGCAGGACACCGCCCTGCTGGCCGAGCCGGCCGAGGAGGCCCACCCGGGCACGGTGACGGACGCGGAGCCGGGGCCCGGACGTCTGACGTGCCGCTACAGGAAGACGCTCGCGCCCACCGCACCCGAGCCCGGTACAGGCGACACGCGACCGGAACCGCCCCTGCCCCGGCGGGGGATCGTGCTGCTGGCCGCGCCGGAGGCCGGGGCCGCGGTCCGGAGCATTCTCCACGACAGCGACTCACTCGTCCTGGACCTGCCGGACGCGAGCGAGGGGCTCATCCCCGCGGCCTCGGTGGACAGGATGCTGACCGCGGTCGACTCGGCGGCCCCCCACCTGACGGTGATGGGGGACCTGACCGCCATGTCCACGCGACGCGCCCTGGTCCTGCACGACGCGGTCTTCCTCATCACCCGACGGCTCTGGTCGCGCCGGCGACCGGAAAGCACACTGGCCGTCCTGCTCGGCGGGGCCCCGGGCCATCGAACAGCCCATCCCGTCTCCGCGCTCTTCGACGGGTTCGTCAAGAGCCTGCGCTGGGAACGCCCCGGCACGCTCGCCTTCACAGTGACGACCGACGAACCCGTCGGCCCCGGGCTCCTCGCCCGCGCGGCGCGGGAACGCACCACCCGCCCGCTTCCGCCCGCCGCCATCTCCTACCTGCAGGGAAGGCGCTGGACGGAAGCACTGCACCCGGTCCCTCCCACCGACCCGGCCCCGCCCACCGCCCTGCCGCTCCACGACGGATCCGTCGGCCTGATCACCGGCGGCGCGGGCGACATCGTGCAAGCCCTGCTCACCGCGATGTCCGCGCACGCCCGGCCCACCTTGTGGCTCCTGGGCCGCACGCCCGAGACACCCGTGCCCGCCGAACTGGAAGACCTCGCGGACGAGGAGCCCGCAGGTCTTCGCGCCGCCCTGATCCGCCGGCTCCACGCGAGCCGGCCCGAGACGCCGTTGCCGTCGGTGGTCTCCCGGGCGGACGCCCTGCTCGGGCAACGGCGGCTGCACCTCACCCTGCGGGCACTCAGGGCCCGGTTCGGGGAGGACCGGCTGCACTACATCGCGTGCGACATACGGGACGAGGAGGCGGTCCGCAGGGCGGTCGACCGGATCGTGCGCACCGACGGCCGGGTCGATTTCGTCATCCACGCCGCCGGCCAGGTGGCCTCCACCGTCCTGGAGAGGAAGCGTCTCGACGGTTTCCGCGCGGTGCGTGACACCAAGGTGCTCGGCCACCTCCACCTCAGGTCGGCACTCGGGGAGAAGCAACCGGAACTCTGGTGCAACATCGGCTCGTACTCGGGATCGGCGGGCGCGCCGGGCGACACGGACTACGCCTCGGGCAACGCCTACCTGGAAGCGGTCGCCGAAACGGCCGAGGGCGTGAAGGAGATCACCATCGGCTTCACGATGTGGCGCCAGACCGGTATGGGATCCGATGCCCTGTTCCAGGAACACGTGGCAACCCAGGGCCGGTTCACGCCGATAACGACGGCCGAGGGCACCGCACAGTTCCTGGACGAGATGGCGGCCGCCCCACGGACAGGGGGTACGTCGGTCTATCTGGGCAGCACGGAACGCGACCGCCTGCGGCGCCACCTCCCGGGCCTGGTCCACGACGCGCCACTCGCGCCTGCGGCGAGCCGGCTCCGGCCGGCCTGGTGGACGTCACCGAAGGACCGGAGCGGCCAGGTGGAATGGGCACACCCGATGGCACCCCTGGAGGAACAGCACCTCCAGGACCACCTGGTCAGCGGGAAGCCGACGGTGCCCGCGACCTTCATCCTGGACATCGCCGCGCAGGCCGCGGAAGCGCTGGTGCCCGGGACCTTCACCACGGGCTTCCGTGACGCCCGTTTCGACACCTTCATCCGGCCCTTCAGCCGGAGCAGGCCTGCCCCTCTGCGCGTCAGGGCGCGTACGGCACGGGAGCGAGTGGGCGACGAGCACCGGACGGCGGTGACGGTGAGCATCCACTCGGACGTCCTCGGCCCGGACGGCCGGATGCACACCGGAGGACTCCGCCACTTCACGACCGAGGTGCTGCTGTCCCGCGATCCCCGCCCGGACCCTCCCCGGTGGGACCCCCCACCCCCGGACGACCCTTCGCCCGCGCGGGACCCGTACACCGCGCCGGACGCCCCCGTATCCCTGCGCGGTCCCTTCCGCAACCTCTCCCACTGCTCCGTGGACGACGGCTTCGCGCGCGGGACCTGGACCCCTGACCTGGCCGGGTACCCAGGATTGCGCACGATGACGACACCGGCGCTGCTCATGTGCGCCGCGCTCCGGACGTCCGCCCTCACCGCGGCCGACGGTGGCGACCGGCAGGTGCTCGTGCCGCGCTCGGTGTCGCGTGTCGAGTTGTACACGTGCGGTGCCAACGACCACGACCTGCTGTCGCGGCACGGACACCGACTCTTGGTCTCGGTCGACGCGGACGGCGTGCACCGGGCCGTCACGCCGGAGGGCCGGCCGCTGCTGGAGATGTCCGGGGTCGAACTGGTGGAGATGCCATGACAGGACCTTGGGACGACAGGGCGCGGCACCGGGGGACAGGCATGGAAGGCACGTACTGTCTCGTCACCGGAGCGACGTCCGGCATCGGCAAGGAGATCGCCCGGGGGATCGTCGCCGCGGGTGCGCGTCTGCTGTTCGTCTGCCGTGACCGGACACGCGGCGAAGCCACCCTGGCAGAACTGAACAGGGACCGGCCCGGCCCCGCCGTCCGCATGCTCGTGGCCGACCTCTCCGCCTTGCGGGACGTGCGCCGGGTGGCCGACGAGGTGCACGCACACCTGCCCCACCTCGACGTCCTGGTCAACAACGCGGGCACGCACGATCTGCGTCCGGCGGTGAGTGCCGACGGGTTCGACAGGATGATCGCGACGAACCACCTGGGCCCGTTCCTCCTCACCAACCTCCTTGCGGACCTGCTGGAACGGAGCCCCGCGGCACGGATCGTCATGGTCGCGTCGGAGGCGCACCGGAGCGTCGTGCGCATCGACCCCCGCACGTTCGCCGATCCCGGTTCCTACGGCCCGATCGGCTCGTTGGCCGTGTACGCCCGCTCGAAGCTGCTCAACGTGCTCGTCACACAGGAGATCGCCCGCCGGTGGCCTTCGCGGGGCATCACGGCCAACGCGTTCTGCCCCGGACTGGTGTCCACCGGGCTCACCCGGAACATACCGCTGGGCACCGCTCTGTTCTCCCTCGCGGAACACACCCCACTCGTGAAAAGCGCCCGACAGGGTGCCGAGCAGGCCCTGCGCCTGGTCGTCGACCCGCGTTACGCCGGCCGCAGCGGTGGCTTCTACTCCACCACTCCCGGAGCCGTCCTCCTGCCACCCGCCGTCCACCGTTTCCGCACCGGCTTGCAGCACGCCGTGTGGGAACGGTCCGAAGAACTGGCCGGCCTCTCATGAGACATCCCGCCCACCGGGCCGTCCCCGCGGCACCGTCCCCGAAGGAGCGCTGATGCACGGATCCCAGGCGATCGCCGGATGGTCCTCTCCCGGCCCGATGAACGGGACCGACACGCTCTTCTGGCGCATGGGGACGAACCCGCTGACCCGGCCGCACGTCACCTGGTTGTGGTTCCTCGACAGGACACCCGACTGGAACGTGTTCCTCGACGGCTGCCGGTGGGTCGTCAGGAGACTTCCCCGGCTCACCCACCGCGTGGTGGACACGGCCCTGCGGACCGGGACCCCCGCATGGGTACCGGACCCCGACTTCCGCCTCACCCGGCACGTGCACCGGCTGAGCCTCCCCGAGCCCGCGGGGCCGCGCGATCTCCTGGACCTCGTCGAGTGGCGTGCGGGCGCGGACTTCGACCCCTCGCACCCGCCGTGGGAGGCCACCCTCGTCGAGGGCTACGAACAGGAGCGGGCCGCGATCCTCCTCAAGTGGCACCACAGTGTCGGCGACGCGGTCACCATCGTCTCGGTCATGGACAGACTGCTCCCCGACGCCGCGCCGGCCGGCCTCCCCGTCGCGCGGTACCCCGAGGAGCACGCCGAACGGCGCACGACCCCGGACGCGCGCCTCCCGCTGTCCTCGGCGGCCCACGGCTTCACCGGCGGCACACGGGCGCTCCTCCAGGAGACCGTGCGATGGCTGACGACGCCGTACGCGGCCGGCGAACGCGCCCGTCTCGCCGCCCGGTCCGCCGCCCAGCTGCTCCAGCCCCTCGCTCCCTCGCCACTGCTGCGCCGACGCAGCGCCGCGAGCCACTGCGGACTGGTCACCGTCCCGCTGACGGACCTCAAGGCGGCGGGCAGGAGCGCCGGTGTGTCCGTCACCTCGGCCTACATCTCGGCGGTTCTCGGCGCGTTCCACCGGTACCACGCGTACCAGGGGGTCAGCCGCAGGAGCGTGCCGACCCTGGTGCCGGTGAACATACGCCGGCCCGACGAGACCGGAGCCGGCAACATCATCGCGTCCGTACGCATCGCCGGGCCGATCGGCGACCTGCCGGCCCCGGCGCGCATGTCCGCCGTGCACGCCTCGATCACCGAGGCGCGCGACGCCCTGGTCCGGGACGTGTACACCACTCTGGCCGACCTCGGGTCCTGCGTGCCCGGCGTCGTCCACCGGCTGGCCGTGCCCCCGGTGCTGCGGAGGGGAGTCGACATCGTGGTCACCAGCGTCCCCGGCTTCTCCCGCACCACCTTCGCCGCGGGCGCCCGGGTGGTGAACGCGGTGGCCTGGGCACCCAGAGGCGGCGCCGCCGCCAACATCTCCATGGCCTCGCACGACGGCACGTGCGCCATCGGGACCAACCTCGACCCCGCCGCCGTCACGGACCCCGCTCTCTTCCACCACTGCCTGGAAGAGAGCCTCGACGAAATGATCAGCGGCTGACCCGCGCCGTCACGCCGGGGACCGTTCCGCCGTCCACACGGACCGGCCCCGGCACCCGGACCGATCCCCGTCCGCATGAGCCGACAGGAGGCCGTAGGCGATGGGACTTCCCCTGGAAGAGGAGCTGCGTGCCGAAAGGCACCGCCTGATCACCACGCTGGAACTGCTGCCTGACGAGCAGTTCGAAGCCGGGCCCACCTTGTGCACCGAGTGGTCACCCAGGGACGTACTCGGACACCTCATGGCCGTGGACAGGCCCCTGACGACCTATCTCCCCTACGGCCCCTTCCTCCACGCCGCCAACCGCGCACAGGTGGCGAGGGCCCGCCGTCTCGGTCGCGGCCACCTCATGGAGCGGGCCAGGATCTGGGCGGACCAGCCGTCACTGACCAGCCGCATCGGTGCCGCGGTCACCCTGGGAGACCTCGCGATCCATCACCAGGACATCGTGCGCGGCCTCGGCCTGCACAGGGACCTCCCCGCCGCCGTGCCGACGTTCATCCTCTGGGACGGAGCGATGCTGAGCCTGACCACCAACCTGCGCGTCCTGCGGTACCGGGTGGTTCCCACGGACGGATACCCGGCGGTGGGGGCCCGCTCCCCGTCCGCGCCGAAGGTCCGGGGCCCCAGAGAAGCACTGGGTCTGTGGCTCGCGGGACGTGACGCGGTGACGGACGACCTGGTCTTCACCTGACCGCACCGGACGCCCCACCCGGCTCCGGCCGTCCCGAGCGGCGGGAGCACCGCATGGACCGTTCGCCACGCTCGGCTCCAGGAGGAATCGCATGACCGACCACAAGCCGACCAAGCGACGCGTGCTGGTGGATGGACTCTCCACCCTCTACTACGAAGCGGGGGAAGGCCCGGTGGTCCTTCTGGTGCCCGGGATCGCTTCGGACCCGCAGGACTGGTTCCCCGTCATGGACGAACTGGCCCTTACCCACCGTGCCATCGCGGTCTCACTGCCCGGACTCGGCGGCACCAGTCCCGGACCGGACGTGCGCCCCTCGACCATGGCCTCGTTCCTCATGCACTTCCTCGACGCCCTGGAGGTGGACTCCGTCATCGCGGTGGGCCACTCCTACGGCGGCCTCGTGGTCGCGGAACTCGCCCTGCGCCATCCGCACGCCGTCAGCAGACTGACGCTGGTCAACGCCTGCGGGCTCGGCCGGGCGGTCCACCCCGGCGCCGTCATGCTGGCCCTGCTGCCGGAGCGCGCCTCCGACCTGCTGTCCGCCTTCGTCTCCCTCCCCGGAGGCGCCGCCGCGCTCACCCTCTCGAGCAACCTGCTGCTCCGCCGGCCCTGGCGCATACCCGCGAGCACCTGGGCCGCCCAGTTCCGGCTGGCCCGGTCACGACAGACGCTGCGCACGTCGATGAAGGTGTTCCGTGCGTGCGGAGACATCACCGGGCAGCGCCGAAGCATCATCGTGACCGACCGCCTGCACGAGATCGACGTACCCGCCCTGGTGATCTGGGGAGGCTGCGACCAGCTCTTCCCCGTCTGGCAGGGCCGGACCGCGGCACGCCGTCTGCCGGCGGGCCGCCTCACCGTCCTGGTGGGTGCCGGGCACGTCTCCCACCTCGACAGCCACGAGGAGTTCGTGGACGCCCTCAGCTCCTTCGTCCGCGACGACCACGAACACCCGCGACCCAGCACCCGGAAGACCACCGGCAGGGGAGGACCTCCGTGAACGACACACCACAGCAGCGCCCCGCACCCGAGGCGGGGGACAGCGGGACGGACGGGCGGACGGGCTTGCCGGATCCTGCCGGCCGTACGGCACCGCCGGTCGCACCCGGCACCCGCACCGACCGCGAGGAACGGCATGGCGTCGTCATCGTCGGCAGCGGTGTGGGCGGGAGCATCGCGGCCTTCCGGCTGGCCGAGGCGGGAGTGAGGAGCGTGGTCCTGGAACGAGGCCGGCGATGGCCCGTGACCCCCGCCGGGGACACCTTCCCCTCGTTTCCCTCCCTCGACAGCCGGCTGGTGTGGCTGGACGACGACTCCACCCCCCTGCCGCCGGGTCGGGGGCCGGTGCCGTCCCTGCTCCGCCGCGCACTCTCCGCGGCACTACCCCGCTCGACCGGACTGCTGGACGTGAACACCCAGGACGGCGTCGTCATCGTCAGTGGCGCGGGAGTCGGCGGGGGGACCCTGGTCTACGGAGGTGTGCTCGCACAGCCCCGGCCCGAACCCTTCCGCAGGGTGTTCCCCGCCGGAATCGACTACGACGAGCTCGACCGCGTCCACTACCCCCGCGCGCGCAGACGCCTGCTGGCCGCCCCGTTCCCCGGGGAACTGCTCGCCCGCGCACCGTACCGGTCCAACCGCCTGTGGAGCCTCGCCGCGAAGAGGTCCGGGCTGTCGGCCGAGACCATCGTGAGCACCTACGACTTCGACGTCGTCCGAGGCGAACTGGACGGCACCGGGACACCCTCGGCCACGGTCGGCCAGTACCACTTCACCGGCTGCAACAGCGGCGCGAAGATGAGCGTGGACCGCACCTACCTGGCGCGGGCCGAAGCCTCCGGCAGGGCCGAGGTCCGCCCGCTCCACCGGGTGACCCACGTGTCCCAGGACCGCACGGGCCGCTACCGGGTGTCCGCCGAGCGGCTGGACGAGCAGGGGACGGCCGTCGAGCGCCTGGTGTTCGTCTGCGACAAGCTGATCCTCGCGGCCGGGGCCCACACACCGCGCATGCTGCTGACCGCGCGCGAGACCGGTGCCCTGCCCGGGCTGCACGAGTCCGTCGGCGACGGCTGGGGGTCCAACGGCGACCACCTGGTCCTCGTCCGGACGTCGCCCGTACCCGTCGGTGCGCCGCAGGGCGGCCCCCCGGCGGTACTCGTGCGCAACGCCGACGGCAGCGCCGGCGTGATGCACTCACCCATGTCCTTCCCCGTGGGATCAGGACTCCTGGTCTGCCTGGGAATGGGCCTCTCCGACCGCTTCGGCCGGTGGACCCTGGCAGCCGACGGCAGACCACGACTCAAGTGGGAGGCCGCGTACGACACCACGTCCGTACGCGCGGTGGAGGACCTCGTGCGCCATGTCGCGCGCTACCTGCCCGGTGCCCGCCCGGTGCCGGCCGGCCGCCCGTCACATCCCGTCGTGGCGCACCCCGTCGGCGGCGTCGTACTCGGCAGGAGCACCGACCTCCACGGCAGGCTGCGCGGCCACCGCGGACTGTACTGCCTGGACGGGGCCCTCATGCCCGGGTCGACAGCCGCCGTCAACCCCGCACTGACCATCGCGGCCGTGGTCGAACGGTGCCTGGATCACCTCATCTCCGACTTCACCTCGTGAGACGAGCACGCGCGAGGCACTCCGGTCGCGCGACGTGACGCCACCTCGGCGGATCCGGCCACTCCCGGAGGTCACTGCCACCACTCCCGGCCGCTGCACCCGCCGGACGGTGGTCGACGGCTTCCGAGGTGTCGCACCGTGCCCTGCGGGCTCAGGCGCCCACGGTCCCGTCGATCCCCTCACGCAGGAGGTCGGCGTGCCCGTTGTGACGGCCGTACTCGAGGAGCACGTGCACCATCACCATGCGCAGTGACACCTCCTGGCCCCACCTCGGCTGGTAACCGACCAGATCGAGGGAGCCGGCCTCCCTCTCGATGCGGCGTGAGTGCCGGGTCTCGGCCTCCCAGGCGGCGAACGCCTCCGCCCCGGTCGACGCGCTCGCGTCGTACGCGGCCTGGAAGTCGATGGTCTTCGACCAGACCATGGGTGCGTCGTTGTCCTCGAAGACCCGGCGGAACCAGGCGCGTTCCACCTCCGCCATGTGCCGCACCAGCCCGAGCAGCGACAGCGCCGAAGGAGGCATCGACCGCCGCCGCAGTTCGTCGTCCGTGAGCCCTTCGCACTTCATGGCGAGAGTCGCGCGGTGGTGGTCGAGGAAGGCGCGGAGCGTGTCCCGTTCGCTGCCGAGGCGGGGCGGTCCGGGGCGGGTGTCGTCGGTCACCGGTTCGTGCTCCTCGTCGAGTCCGTGCGGTCGGTGCCATTGTCCACGGCCGTGGACGGGTGGCTGCCCCCCGGGGCGACGCCGACGGCCAGGGCTCGTCGGCCGGGCGTGCACGGGGCTGTCATCCTGTTCGCCATGACCGCTGACCGCCTTGACGTCGTGACGGCTGACTGGCCTGTGCGGAGCCGTGCAGGTGCGGCGGAGCTCTCCGGGCTCCTGGCCGCCTACCACCTGCGGACGGAGAAGGAGAAGGGGCAACCCGTCGACCGCGTGGCCGATCTGCCTCCCCGGTACCGGGCCGAGGTCGAGGACCCGCGGACCGCGTTCGCCGGGGACACCGTGCTGGTGGCGGTGAGTGGGCGGACGGCCGTGGGCTGCGTCGTGGTGACCGCTCCGGTCGGGCGGCGGGTGGAGCTCAAGCGGCTGTGGACGACGCCGGCGTCCCGTGGCCGTGGGGTCGCGTCCGCCCTCCTCGATGCCGCGTTGCGTCATGCTGCGGAGGCCGGGGCCGACACCGTCCGGCTGTCGGTGTGGCGGTGGCGCGAGAAGGCCGTCGCGCTGTACGCACGCCTCGGCTTCGCCATCGCCACGAGGTGGGACGACAGGGACGAGCTGGTGTGCATGGAACGCGCCGTCGAGGGCAGCCGGCACCGCGCACCGGAGCAGGAGGACCAGGAATCCCGCTCCGGCCCCGCGTCGCGGCGCTGATCTGCCGGCACGGGGCGGGAGTTGTTCGTGCCGGCACCGGGCGGGAGCCGCCATCCGTCCTCAGGACGGAGCGTCGGGCCGACCGTCCGGACCCGGACGCCCCTCCCGCCCGCGCGCGGGAACGGGAGGAGCGCCGGCCCGGACCGCTGGGCGGGCCGGGCCGTTCAGACGTCCGGCTAACCGCGGCGGACCACGCAGGAGCGGCTGTTCTCCCAGCCCCAGCCGTCACCGTCCGGGTCGGAGGAGCTGCTCGCGCAGTACGGGTAGCCGTTCGGGGCGGTGCCGCCACTGCCGCCGTAGACGGTCGCGCGCGCGGAGGTGGCGGAGATGCCGTTGCTCCCGTCGAAGAGGCGCTTGCCCCAGCTGGTGAGCGAGGTGGCATCGAAACCGCTGACCAGGTCCAGGTACTCGACTCCGCTGCCGTTCCCGCTCCAGGACCAGCCGAGGTATCCCAGCCGCAGGGACTGAGCCGTCGCCATGATGGCGTCCTCGTCCGGGTTGCCGTCGCTGTGCTGGTCGCCGAACTCGCCCACGACGAGGGGCAGCCGGTTGTCGACGAAGTGCTTCAGGTAGGCCCGCACCTCCGCCGCGGTGTCGTAGACCCCGTACATGTGGATCGAGAAGATCGTGTTCCGGTCCGGGTCGGAGGCGAACACGGAGGCGGCGTTGTCCCTCATCGTGCCGGACCAGTCCTGGCCCCAGTTGGGGGCGTCCACCATCAGGGCGTGGTGCAGGCCGGCCTTGCGCAGCTTGGTTATCGCGTTCTTCGTCGCGCCGGTCCACGCGGCGGTGCCGGTGTTGCCGAAGGGCTCGTTGCCGATGTTGACGACGACGTAGTTCTCCTGACCCTCCAGGGCGCTCTTGATACCGACCCAGTAGTCGGCGGCCTTGTCCAGGGAGGCGGCCGCGCCGTCCTCGCCGTAGCCGGTCGTGTCGTGCACCTCCAGGACGCAGATCAGCTTGGCCGCCTTGCACCGGCCGATCAGTGACGAGACCTCGGCGGTGCTGGTCCGTGTCCAGCGGTCACCGCTGCTGAGCACGATGCGGACGGTGTTGGCTCCCTCGGCCGCGATGTCGGCGATCGAGCCGGTCCGGTCCGGGTACCAGGCGTGGGCGTGGTTCACGCCGCGCATGACGAACTCCTTCCCGTTCGCCTCGTACAGGCGTCCGTCGCTGACCCGCAGGCCTGTCGCGGCCTCCGCGGACGGGGTGGGTCCGAACACCGACAGCAGCACGCCGACCAGACCGGCGATCGTCATGGCCACGAGAGTGGCTCGCGTGGGTTCCGGTGGCTTCTTCACAGCTCTCCTCGGGTGGGGGTGGGGATGGGGATGCCCCGGGACAGGCCCGGGCCGTAGGTGCGGCACGCCTCCGGGGCGACGACGGAGCGCCGGCGGAGCGTGGACGGTTCGGGGCGGCAGCCGGTCCGCGACGTACGCGGTGCGAGGGACGCGGTGCCGGGCGGACGCCGCCGGACCGACTGCCGGAGGCGTGGTACCGGCAGGCATGCGACGGACAGGGAGGGAGGACAACGTTGTCACCGTCAAGCCCGGGGGTGGGGGCCGTGCGGTGGAGGTGCGTCGGACGAAGCCCTGGCTGCCGGGCCTGCCGGTACCCGTGTGCGACCACGCGTCGGGGGCCCGCCTGTGGTGCGGCGAGGTGGCTCCGTAACGCGTGACCGGTGCCGGGAGGTTGCCCCCATATGAGGCACCCGATGTTCTCGCCATGTCAATAGATGTGTCACCGGTGTTTCGCATTCCGGTGGGAGGCGGCCCGTCGGCATACCCCCGTGGCCGTCCTTCTCCCGATGGGGTTTCTCCCCGCGACCGGAAAGGCGCGCCGTATGCCGGAACGGTGAGCGCGGGACCGTATGCGAGTGGTGGAGGAAGCGAGATGCCGCACTCGGCTCGGCGTCCTCCCGGATAGCTGCGTCAGGAGCGTCCGTCCGGTGGCGCGACGCTACTTTACTAAACCCAGACTGGATCATGTGAACGTCGCTAGACAACGTTGTCAGATCAAGGCACAGTAGCGAGCCGGGGCGATCGGGCGCTCCTCCACGGAAGGGCGGTAGGACATGGTGTACGGAGCACTCGACATCGGCGGCACCAAGATCGCGGGGGCGCTGGTCGACGCGGAGGGCCGCCTCGTCGCCCGTGCCCAGCGTGCGACGCCGGCCACGAGGCCCGCGGGGGAGCTGGCGGCGGCCGTGATGACGGTGCTGGACGACCTGGCGGCCCACTCGGCCTGGAGCGGGCTGTCCTGTCTGGGCATCGCGAGCGCAGGGCCCGTGGACACGGTGGCGGGCACGGTCAGTCCCGTCAACATCCCCGGCTGGCGCAGCTTTCCGCTCGTCGACCTGGTGCGGACGCACGCCGGGTTGCCGTTCGGCATCCTCCCCGTACTCGTGGGGGACGCCGTCGCCATGACCGCCGCCGAGCACTGGCTCGGCGCCGCGCGCGGGGTCGGGAACGCGCTGTGCATGGTGGTCTCCACAGGCGTCGGAGGCGGGTTGGTCCTCGGCGGTGAGGTGCACGCCGGCCGGACGGGCAATGCCGGACACATAGGGCACATGACAGTCGATCTGAACGGCCCCCGCTGCGCCTGCGGGGCGCCGGGCTGTGTCGAGAGCCTCGCGAGCGGGACGGCGATCGCCGCTCACGCCCGGTCCCTCGGCTGGACGCCTCCGCCGGGGGCGCCGGCGAACGCGGCGACGATCGCCGAGGCGGCTCGCTCCGGCGACGGCCGGGCGGTCGCGGCCTACGGGAGGGCGGCGCAGGCGCTGGCGGCGGCGATAGCCGCGACCGCGGCGCTGGTGGAGCTGGAACGCGTGGTCATCGGGGGAGGCGTCGCTCAGGCGGGGGACGTCCTGTTCGCCCCGCTGCGGCGGTCCATGGAGGACTACGCCGTACTCGACTTCACCCGTGGCATCTCCGTCGTGCCCGCCGGGCTCGCGCTGGACGCCGGGCTCATCGGCGCCGCCGCCACGGCTGCCGCCCAGGGGGGCAGCCGGCGGGAACCGGCGAACTCGCTGAGCTCCTGATCCCGTCGGCTGCCACGCCCCGGGTCCGCCTCCCGGACGGCAGGCGGCGGGTGGCAGGCGCCAGACGGCTCCCGGGGCCCCGCGCGGAACGGCAGTCGCCGGCGACGGGGCCCGTAAGCCCGGGCCCGAGGGAGTCGGGTCCGTGGGCGCTCCGGCCACTGTGCAGGCTCCCCGGCCGTGGTGCGCCTCTCCCCGCGCCGATCGCACCGGGCCACCCCGGGGGCCGGGGAGTCGCGGTGTCCGCCGTATCGTCCCCTCGCCCGGCCCGCCACGGCACCGTCGGCAACCGCAACCACACCCCTCCGGGCGGGCCACGAGCCCGCCCGGAGGCCGTCGGTCCCCGAGCCGGAGGCCCCTCGGCGGTCCACGAACCGTCCTCCGGCAGGGGGCAGGACGGGGCGGTCGGGGCGCCCGGCGTCACTCACCACGGCGCGATGCCACCGAACTTAACCGGTTTGGTTCGAATGCTTGTCCCGGAGCCGCTCTGCCCCTAGCCTCTCTTCCAGTCGCCGCACACGGCTCGTCGTACCCGTCGCCCAGGCATCGCGGCGACTGCCCCGCGGAATTCCATTCGCCTCTCACCGCGTCTGCCCGGGCGGCGTGGGCCACCCGGAAAAGGCATCGGAAACGCAATACACGTACGCCGGACCGGCGCACCGTACAAGCGCCGGCCGAGCTGCGGGACGAATACCCGGCGGGCCCGAACACGGCCTATCCGTGCCCACGTCCAGGAACGACCGGCACCACCCCATCGCCGTACGCGCCGCGCGTCAGGGCACCGGCGTGCACGCGCCATCCCACCGGAGGTAAGTGATGAGCAGAAGACTGGCCGCCGCGGCGGGAGCGTTGCTGGCCATGGCCGCCACAGCCCTCACCGCTCCATCCGCCGCGCAGGCCGCGCCGGCGGCAGCCACCGGCTTCCACATCAGCGACGGCCGCCTGACGGACGCCAACGGGAACGACTTCGTCCTGCGCGGAATCAACCACGCCCACACCTGGTACCCGGCGCGCACCACCCAGGCGCTCAAGGACGTCAAGGCGCTGGGCGCGAACTCGGTACGCGTCGTGCTGAGCACGGGCGACCAGTGGACGAAGAACGACACCGCGGACGTGGCCGGAATCGTCGCGCAGTGCAAGGCGAACCGCCTCGTGTGCGTCCTGGAGGCGCACGACACCACCGGGTACGGCGAGGCGGGCGCGGCGGTCTCCCTGTCCGAGGCGGTCGACTACTGGACCGACGTCCAGGACGCCGTCGAGGGGGAGGAGGAATACGTCATCCTCAACCTCGGCAACGAGCCCTACGGGAACACGGGTTACACCGCCTGGACCTCCGGCACGCAGGAGGCCGTCCGGCGGATGCGGGCCGAGGGCTTCGACCACACGCTCATGGTGGACGCCCCGAACTGGGGACAGGACTGGTCCCACACCATGCGGGACACCGCACCGGAGGTCTTCGAGGCGGACCCCGACCGCAACACCATCTTCTCCATCCACATGTACGGGGTGTACGACACGGCTGCCGAGGTCGACGACTACCTGGGCCACTTCGTCTCCCGGGGCCTGCCCGTCCTCGTCGGCGAGTTCGGCGACGCCCACTCGGACGGCAACCCCGACGAGGACGCCATCATGGCGACCGCCGAACGGCTCGGGCTCGGTTACCTGGGCTGGTCCTGGAGCGGCAACGGCGGTGGTGTCGAATACCTGGACATGGCCACCGGGTTCGACGCCACACGGCTCACCCCCTGGGGTGACCGCATCGTCAACGGTGCCGACGGCATCCGCCGGACGGCCCGCGAGGCGAGCGTGTTCGGTGGCTCCGGCGGTGACACCCGGCCGCCCACGGCGCCCGGCACGCCCACCGCCTCCGGTGTCCGTTCCGACAGCGTCACACTCACCTGGGGCCCGGCCACCGATGACACGGCGGTGTCCGCCTACGACGTCGTGCGGGTCAAGGACGGCCAGGACGTCCACGCCACGACGACCACGACCACCGGTGCCACCGTGGCAGGCCTCACGCCGGCCACCGCCTACTCCTTCGCCGTCTACGCCCGGGACGCGGCGGGCAACCGCTCCGCCCGTTCGCCCGTGGTGCACGTGACCACCGCGGACGGCCAGGCGTCCGGGGCGTGCCGGGTCACCTACCGTCTCAGCGACTGGGGGAACACGTTCAACGCGGACGTGACCATCCGTAACACCGGGTCGGCGCCGGTCAAGGGCTGGCAGCTGGAGTTCGACTTCCCCGGTCAGCAGCGGCTCAACTCGGCCTGGAACGCCAAGGTCACCCAGCAGGGCACGCGGGTGCGGGCGGCGCACGAGTCGTGGACGGAGTCGATCCCGGCGGGCGGGACCGTCAGCTTCGGCCTCAACGGCTCGTCCACGGGTGCCAACGGTGTCCCGGCCGCCTTCGCGCTCAACGGGGCAGCCTGCTCGAAGGGGTGACACACCGGGCAGCGGCGGCCTCCCGGATCCGGCCGGGGGGCCGCCGGCGCGGTCGTCCGCCCCCGGCCACCCGGAGCTCTTCCGGCACTGCTGGAGGCACCGCCCGGCCAGGAGAGGCGTGGCCCGGCCGTCCCCGCGGCCGCGTCGAGGACGGTGCCCGTGCGGCGGTGTCACAACCCGGGGCCGCGGTGCTGGTCGGTACCGCTCGGGGCCGGGGCCGCCGTCATCGGCGCAGTGCTTTCCCGAACGCCGAACGGTGCGTCGCGCAGCGGCACCGGCGGTCGCCGCGGCTGGAGCCTGTGCACGGTCGTGGCCGCTGTGTGTGTCGCTGCCGCGGCGGCACCGCCGCGACGCGACGCAGGGTGTGACACCACGCCAGCACACGTACAAAAGCGAGCGGGCGAGTCGACCCGCCGGTGAGTGAGTACAGCCGGGCCGGGGTCAGGCGGGCGAGGTGTCGGCGCGTGCGTCGTACACGGCGCGGGCGGCGTCGATGTGCGTCAGGTGGGTGATGCTCCACTCCAGCAGGGGAGCGGTCGCTTCGCGGAGGGTCCTGCCCATCGGAGTGAGTTCGTAACTGACGTGCGGCGGCATGACGTTGCGGACGGTCCGTGTGACGATCCCGTCGCGTTCCAGCCCGCGCAGGGTCACGGTGAGCATGCGCTGGCTGATCCCGTCGACGGCCCGCTTGAGTTCGGTGAAGCGGCGCGGCCCCTGGCTGAGGTTGCGCACGATCAGCAGCGACCACTTGTCGCCGACGATGCCGAGCACTTCACGCGCCTGGCACGGGTCCTCGGGCCGCGACTCGCCGCCCACTGTGCCGCTCATGGTTACCTCCAGAGAACCGGGGCACCGAAATGTGCCTTATTGATCGGGGTGCGGCAGGTGCAGCACGATGATCTCGGTTCCCGAAGAGTACCGAGGCACGAAGAGGAACCACACTGCTCGCGCGCCTCCATGCCCCGAAGAGGAAGAACCGCATGTCGACTTTTCTGCTGGTACACGGCGCCTGGCACGACGGCCGGTGCTGGGAGCGGGTGGTCCCGCTGCTGGAATCGGCCGGACACCGCGTGCTCGCGCCCTCACTGACCGGCTACGGCGACAAGGCACACCTGCTCGGTCCCGAGGTGGGGCTCGACACGCACGTCGCCGACGTCCTCCAGTTGATCCACGAGGAGGACCTGACCGAGGTGGTGCTCGTGGGTCACAGCTACGCGGGGCTGGTCGTCTCGTCCGTGGCGAACGAGGTGCCGGAACGCATCGCGCACCTGGTGTACCTCGACGCGATGGTCCCGGAGCACGGTGAGACCGCCGTCGACGTGCAGCCCATGACCCAGAACCTGATCGATCTCGCCGCCGCGTCCGGCCACGGCTGGCGCGTCCCACCGCTGCCCGAGATGCCCCCGCCCCTCGGCCTGTTCGGAGTCACCGACCCCGCGGACGTCGCACGGCTGCGTGCGACGCTCTCCGACCATCCCGTGCGCTGCCTGCGGCAACCGGTCCGGCTGGACAACCCTGCCGTCGGCTCCATCGCGCGCACGCACATCCACTGCGTCGGCGCGGAGCCGGAAGGCATCGTGCGGCGGCCGGTCCCCGCTACCCAGCCCAACGGCTCGCCGGCACGGATACGGGAACTGCCGACCGGGCACGACTGCATGATCACCATGCCGGCGGACCTGAGCGACCTGCTGCTGGAAACCGTCCTACGGTAGCGCCGGACGGCGACCGCGGCAGCGAGCCGGAGAGGGCCTGCCGCCGTCGGACAGCGGGCCCCGGGCCCGCGAGGCCGCCCGCTTCGCGACAGGACGCGCGGTGGGGAGCGGCACGGGGCACTCGCCTGTCCGGCCGCGGTCACCCACAGCGGAGTGGGCCGCCGGCACAGGCGGCGGCCCCTCGCGAAGGAGCGGGGCCGGGTGGGTGACGCGCACGTGACGTGCCGTCGAGGACGGGCGGTGGAGCTACTTCGTCGCGCCCTGGGCGAAGCCGTTGTAGATGTAGCGCTGCAGGAACAGGAACGCCACCAGGGTGGGGAGGATGACGAGGACCGCTCCCGCCGAGATGTTCTCCCAGTGGGCTCCGAAGGGCCCCTTGAAACGGAACAGGGCCGTGGAGATCGTGCCGAGCTCCTGGGAGGGCATGTACAGGAACGGGATGTAGAAGTCGTTGTAGGTGGTGATCCCCTTGATGATGACGACGGTGGCGACCGCCGGCTTGAGCAGCGGGAAGATGATCCTGCGGTAGATGGTGAACGAGTTGGCCCCGTCCAGCCGCGCGGCTTCGTCGAGGGAGACGGGGATGCCGCGGATGAACTGCAGGAAGATGTAGATCGAGACGATGTCCGTGCCCATGTAGAGCAGGATCGGGGCCCACCGTGTGTCGAACAGCCCGAAGCTGTTGATGACCTGGAAGGTGGCCACCTGCGTGGTGACCCCGGGGACCAGGGTGGCGACGAGGAAGAGGCCCATGACGAGCTTCTTGGCGCGGAAGTGGAAGCGGTCGATGGCGTACGCCGTCATCGACCCGATGATCACCGTGCCGGTGATCGAGAAGAGCAGGATGAACGCGGTGTTGCCGAACGCCGTCAGCATGTGGCCGTCGGAGAAGGCCGTGGCGTAGTTGGCGAAGTTGAGCCAGTCGCCCGGCAGTGAGAGCGCACCGCCCTCGGTGACCTCCTCGGACGTCTTCAGGGACGTGAGGAAGACGACGGCGAGGGGGAGGAGCACGACCAGCGAGGCGACGACGAGCGAGAGGTGGACGAGTGCCTGCCCGAGCCGGCCGCGGTGGCGGGCCCGCCGGGGGCCGGGCGCGGGACGGGTGCGGGCGGCGGTCCGCGGGGCCGTGGTCATACGAGGTCCACCTTTTCGTCGGGCACGAGCCGGCGCTGGATCCAGGTGATCAGGAGAATGATCAGCAGCAGCACCACGGCGGCGGCCGAGGCCAGCCCCGTCTTGTTGAACTGGAACGCGAGTTTGACCGTCTGGATGACGAACGTGGAGGTGCCGGTCGCGCCGCCGGTCATGATGTACGGGATCTCGAAGACCGCGAGGGATCCGGAGATCGCCAGGATGATGCTGAGGCTCACGACGGGCCTGATGCTCGGGGCGATGATGTGGCGGAACTGCTGCCAGCGGGTCGCCCCGTCCAGCTGGGCGGCTTCGTAGAGCTCGCCCGGGATCGACTGGATGGCGCCGAGGAACAGGACGAAGTTCAGGCCGGTGAAGCGCCAGACCGAGACGCCGGCGAGCGAGGTGTTGGCCGAGGCCGGGTCACCCAGCCACGCGTGGCCGGTCCCCGCACCGAACCAGGACAGGACGGAGTCGAGTGTGCCGCCGTCCTGGAAGAAGTACAGGAAGACGAACCCGATGGCCACGCCGTTGATGAGGTAGGGGAAGAACAGGAGCCCCTTGAACAGGTTGCGGAACCGCAGGTCGAAGCTGAGCACCGTGGCGAAGTACAGGGCGATGACGATCTGCACCGCCGACGCCGCCAGGTAGTAGAAGCTCACGAAGAACACCCGGAACAGCTCGGGCCGGGTGAAGATCTGGACGTAGTTGTCCACGCCCGTGAAATCGCGGTCCGGGCTGATGCCGTCCCAGTCCGTGAAGCTGTAGTAGACCATGTTGCCCACGGGGACGTAGGTGAACGTGATCAGCAGCGCCAGCGGTGCCAGCAGGAACAGCCACGGGGTCGCACGCCGCAGCAGGTCTCCCCGCGTCCTCGGGACCCCCGGGCTGCTGCCGTTCCTGGTGATGTTGCGACGTGAGGGGGTGGCGCGGTGCGTTTTCGCGCTCGCCACCTGGGTCGTTCCGGTCATGTCGGGCCTTTCGTCATCCGCGTCGTCGTCCCGTGCACGCGGGAGGGGCGGGGCCCCGGCCGGTGTGAGCGGCCGGGGCGCACCTCGACCGCTCAGGAGCCGGCGGTCTTCGCCGCCTCGTTCCACTTCCGGTCGAGTTCGGCGAAGTAGTCCTGGAGGCTGCCCTTCTCGGCACCGCGGGCGATGTCGATCAGCTTCTGCCGGTAGTCGGGCTTGTTCAGCCCGATCTCGGCCGCGTTGTCGATGTCGTTGACCTCGCCCGTGTCCCGCTCGGAGCGCTCCACGAAGGTGACATCGTTGTCAACGAAGTCCTTGAGCGTATCCGGCATGGGGGCCGACTTCAGCGTGGGGACGGCCCCCTCCTTGGCCGAGTAGCCGGACTTCTCGGTGAACCAGTCCACCCAGGCCCGTGCCGCCTCCTTGTGCTCGGAGTGGGCGTTGACCGCCTGCTGGTAGTCCGAGACGAGCGTGGCGCAGTACTCCTCGTTGCCCTTCTGGACCGGGAAGGGCATGAACCCGATGTCGTCCGGGTTCGCCCCCGCCTTCCGGGCCGCGTCCTTCATCTGCGTGATCGACCAGGAGCCCAGCATCATGGTGCCGATCTCGCCCTTGGCGATCTTGGCCTTGGACGCCTCCCAGTTGGTGGTGCTGGGGTCCTTCTCCGAAAGCCCCGCCTTGACGGTGTCGTGCAGCAGCGTGTCGATCACGCGCAGCTCGCTGCCGTCCTTCCAGGGTGAGACCGCTCCGGCCAGCTCGTTGGTGGCGTAGCTGTCGCAGGTCACCGATCCGATGTTGGCGGTCCACTGGACCAGCGGCCAGCCGTCCTTGAAGTTGGTGTAGTAGGGGACGGCGTCGGTCTTGGCCTTGACCGCCTCGAGCCCGGCGAGGAACTCCTCCGGTGTCTTCGGCCACCCGGTGACGCCGGCCCTCTTCCAGACGGCCTTGTTGTAGACGAAGCCGTTGGCGGTCCCGAACTGGGCGAGACCGTAGACCTTGCCGTCGACGTCCGTCTTGTCGCTGAAGCGGTACTTCTTCGACATCTCGCCCGAGGTGCCGAGGGGGGCGAAGAACTTGGGGTAGTCGTTCTTCGAGACGGCGGCCGGGATCATGAGGACGTCACCGTAGTCCTCGGTGTTCATCCGGATCTTCACCTCGCCCTCGTAGTCGGTGAGGCCCTCGAACTTCACCTTGACCTTCGGGTAGGTCTTGTTGAACGCCGCGGCGTAGTCGTCCATGGCCCCGCTCTGGACGAGGTCCGTGCGCTGTGTCAGAACGGTGATCGTGCCGGTCGTCCTGCTCGGATCGGTGGGGGCCTCGGCGGTCTCGGTGGACGCCGCACCTCCGCCGCTGCATCCGGTCACGGCCAGCGCCGCAGCGGTCACGAGTGTGCCTGCGAGCGTCCTGGTCTTCCCCATGTGCCCAACTCCTCAAGATGGCGGCTCTGGTCTGCGTGGGATGTTGGCACTATGACAGGACCCGTGTGAACCGGTAAAGCTCCGGTTTCCATGACGATGTTCAATCGTTACCGACAGGTGCCGGAACGACCCTTCATGGGCCTCTGCGTGTTCGGCAGATTACAGAACGGTGACTAGACCGGTTTATGGACATGGTCCTGTCGGCGGGTTAAGTTGTGCGGCGTCATACATCTGCCAACGCGCCTCAGGCGATCGGAGCCGCACCATGAAGGACGTCACCCCGCTCACCGACGGCTGGAGCCTGTGCCACGCCGAGGCGCTGCTGCCGGCCCGGGTACCAGGCTGCGTCCACACCGACCTGCTGGCCGCGGACGTCATTCCCGACCCCTTCCTCGCGCGCAACGAGACCGAGGTCGCCTGGGTCGGCCGGCAGGCATGGACGTACGTCAACCACGTCTCGCACGACAGCGCGCACGAGCGGACCGACCTCGTCTTCGAGGGTCTGGACACCGCGGCCCGGATCACTTTCGCCGACCGGGAGGTCGGCACCACCCGGAACATGCACCGCACCTATCGCTTCGACGTCACGGGGCTGACCGGCCGCCTGGACGTACGGTTCGCCTCCGCCTACGACGAGGCCGAAGCCGTACGCGCGCTCACCGGGGACCGGCCCAACGTGTATCCCGAACCCTTCCAGTACATACGCAAGATGGCCTGCAGCTTCGGGTGGGACTGGGGGCCGACCCTGGTCACCGCCGGCATCTGGCGGCCCGTGCGGCTGGAGCACTGGTCGACCGCGCGCCTGGCGTCCGTCCGCCCCCTGGTGACCGTCGACGAGGGAACGGGGCACGTGGAGCTGCGGATCCGGGTGGAGCGCACGGCCCAGGGGGCGGGCCGCGGTCTGCGGGCACGCGCCGAGGTGGCGGGCGAGGAGGCCGAGATCCGCTTCGACGGCGACGAGGCCGTGCTGCGCCTGGACGTCGAGCACCCCCGCCTCTGGTGGCCGCGCGGATACGGCGGCCAACCCCTGTACGACCTCGACGTCACCCTGCTCGACGGGGACAAGGAGCTCGACACCTGGCGCCGGCGCATCGGCTTCCGCACCGTCGAGCTGGACCGGAGCGCCGACGCGCACGGCACGGGCTTCACCCTGGTGGTCAACGGGGAGAGGATCTTCGCCCGCGGGGTGAACTGGATCCCCGACGACGTCTTCCCCTCGCGCGTCACACCCGAGCGCTACCGCACCCGGCTCTCGCAGGCGGTGGACGCCAACATCGACCTGGTGCGCATCTGGGGCGGCGGCATCTACGAGGACGAGGCGTTCTACGACGCCTGTGACGAGTTGGGGCTGATGGTCTGGCAGGACTTCCTCTTCGCCTGCGCCGCCTACCCCGAGGAGCAGCCCCTGCGCGGGGAGGTGGAGGCCGAGGCGCGGGACAACGTCGTCCGGCTCATGCCGCACGCCAGTCTGGTGCTCTGGAACGGCAACAACGAGAACCTGTGGGGCTTCCGGGACTGGGGCTGGGAGCCGGAACTCGACAGCGCGTCCTGGGGGGAGGGGTACTACCTCGGCCTGCTGCCCTGCCTGGTCGCCGAGCTCGACCCCACCCGCCCCTACGCGGCCGGCAGCCCGTGGTCCGGATCATGGGACCACCACCCCAACGACCCCGATCACGGCACCTACCACTCGTGGGAGGTGTGGAACCGTCAGGACTACGCCGAGTACCGTGCGAACGTCCCCCGCTTCGTCGCCGAGTTCGGCTGGCAGGCGCCTCCCGCCATGGCCACGCTCCGGCGCGCTCTGCCCGGTGAGGAGCTGGCGCCCGACTCCCCGGGCATGCTGCACCACCAGAAGGCGGAGGACGGCAACGGCAAGCTCGACCGCGGGGTCGCACGCCACTTCGCCCTGCCCGAAGGCGACTTCGACCGCTGGCACTACCTGACCCAGGTCGTCCAGGCCCGCGCCGTCGCCACGGGCATCGAGCACTGGCGCTCGCACTGGCCCAGGTGCGCCGGCACCGTCGTCTGGCAGCTCAACGACTGCTGGCCGGTGAGCTCCTGGGCCGCCGTCGACGGTGACGGCCGCCCCAAACCGCTCCACCACGAGCTGCGGCGCGTCTACGCGGACAGGCTGCTGACCCTGCAGCCCGGCGACGAGGGCACGGTCCTCGCGGTGGCCAACCAGGGCGCGGCGCACTGGCACACGTCGGTGGCCCTGCGCCTCCTGCGGGCCGACGGCACGTCGGTCGACGGGAGCACGATCGAGGTGACGGTCGCCCCGCGCTCCGTCGCACGCCTGCCGGTTCCCGCCGGGCTCGTGCCGGCCGCACGCTCCGCCGAGGAGTTCCTCGTCGCCGACGCCGACGGCCTGCGCGCCCTGTACTTCCCGGTGCCGGACAAGGACTTCGCCTACGTGGAGCCGGTCTTCGACGTCGGGACCGAACCCGTCGCGGACGGCGGCGGTAGGATCGACGTCGTGGTGAACGCACGCACACTCGTCAGGGACCTCCTGCTCCAGGCCGACCGGCTCGGCCCCGGCGCGCGGGCCGACCGGGGCCTCACGACGCTGCTGCCCGGTGAGCAGGTGCGGATCCGGGTCGACGGCTGCGGCACGGTCACCGCGGACGACGTACGGGCGGCCCTGTTCTGTGTGGACGGCAGGTGAACGCACCGGCCCGCATCACCATCAAGGACGTCGCCGCCCGGGCCGGCGTCTCCAAGGGGGCCGTCTCCCTGGCGTTCAACCACAAACCGGGAGTCTCGGACGCCACGCGCGAGCGCATCTTCGAAGCCGCCCGGGACCTGGGCTGGGCACCGAACCAGACGGCCCGGAGCCTGTCCAGCCAGCGGGTCGACATCATCGGGCTGGCCCTGTGCCGGCCGGCCCGGCTGCTGGGCCTGGAGCCGTTCTACATGGACTTCATCTCCGGCATCGAGAGCGTCCTGGCCGAGCGGTCGTGCTCGCTCCTCCTGCGGCTGGTGCGCGACGTCGACGAGGAGATCGACCTGTACAAATCCTGGTGGCGCAGTCAGACCATCGCCGGGGCCGTCCTCGTCGACTTCAGGGAGGCGGACCCGCGCGTACCGGCGCTCCAGGCCATCGGCCTGCCGGCGGTCGCCGTCGGACACCCGTCACTCACCGGCTCCTTCCCCGCGGTCTGGACGGACGACGCCACCGCCACGGCGGAAGCCGTCCGCTACCTGGCCGCGCTGGGCCACCGCCGCCTGGCGCGGGTGGGCGGCCCGGCCGGTTTCGGCCACAGCGCCATCCGGACCAGGGCCTTCGCGGCGACGGTACGAGAACTGGGGCTGGAGGAGGGGCGGCAGATCGCGACCGGCTTCGACGAGAGGGAGGGCGCACGCGCGACCCGGTCCCTGCTCCTGTCGGCGGACCGCCCGACCGCCATCGTCTACGACAACGACATCATGGCCGTGGCCGGCGCCGGCGTCGCCGCGGAGATGGGCTTCGTGGTGCCCGACGACGTCTCCCTGCTCGCATGGGACGACTCCCAGCTGTGCCGGATCACGCATCCGACCCTGTCGGCCATGAGCCACGACGTGCACCACTTCGGCGCGGAGGTGGCCCGGGCCCTCTTCTCGCTCATCGAGGGCACGCACACCGGGGCCCTCCAGGTCCCGACCCCCTCACTCACCCCCAGGGGTTCCACCGCACCGGCACCGCAGTAGCGGGGCGCGCACCGGCCGGTGACCGGCGGACGCGCCCACGCCTCCCGGGGACCACGGGCACGCGGTGCGGGTTCCACGGCATCCGGGCCGGGCCGCTGAGCCGAGGCCCGGTCACGGCGACGGGGGCACCGCGGACCGCGGGGTGCCCCCGTCGCGTTGCTCCCGACCGCCGGGACCGAGGCGGCTGAGGCGGTCGTGGTCCCGGCCGATGGCCGGGAATAACGCGTGGACCGCCCGGACGCCGTCGCGGGACACTGCGGTTCCTGGCTTTCCCGACGCACGCGGACAGGTCGCCGCGATCCGGAGGGGGACTGCGCCGTCGTGCCCCGGCTGCCGGAGGACGGCCCAGGGTGTCCGACCGGACCGAACCGCCCGCGGCCGGCACCGTGGCACCGCCTCTCCCGAGACGCCTGCCGACGGGCTCGCCGCACGACCACAGGGGGGACATGGAATCGCACGTGCGTGAGACATCGCCGGGCACGGGGCCGGTGCTGCTGGCACTGCGCTACTACGGACGGGAGCTGGCCCGGCTCAGGTGGCTGACCGTACCCGCGATGCTGTCGCCGGCGCTGGGGAACATCGGCATCCACTACATCGCGCCGCTGATCGTCGCGAAACTCGTCGGCCACCTCGCCGACGGCGGCACCGGCACCCTCGGCCCGCTGCTTCCCTACGTCCTGGGCTTCGCCGGCGTCCTGCTGGCCGCGGAGGCGCTGTGGCGCCTCGGCCTGCACTTCCTGAACCGCCTCGACGCCCGGGGCATCGAGCACCTGTACGTGATCGGCATGGACGAGCTGTACGCCAAGGACGCCACGTTCTTCCACGACAACTTCGCCGGGTCGCTGACCAAGAGGGTCCTGAGCTTCGCGTCCCGCTTCGAGGAGTGCGTCGACACCCTGACCTTCTCGGTCGTGGGCAGTTTCGTGCCCCTGCTGTTCGGGTCCGTCGTGCTGTGGGGCTACGATCCGCTGCTCGTCCTGGGACTCCTGGCGATGATCGCGGTCACCGCACTGTGCGTGGCACCGCTCATCCGCCGGCGCCAGGCGCTCGTCGACCGGCGGGAGGAGGCGATCGCCCAGGTGTCCGGCCACGTGGCCGACAGCCTGATGAACATGGACACGGTCCGGGCCTTCGGCGCGGAGGAGCGCGAGGCCGCCGAGCACCGGTCCCGGGTCGCGCAGTCCCGCCGGCTCACGCTGCGGTCCTGGGACTACGGCAACCTGCGCATCGACACGCTGGTCGCCCCGATGTCCGTGCTGACCAACACCATGGGGCTGCTGCTCGCGATCACCCTCGGCGGGGGAGGGCACGGTGTGGAAGCGGTTGTCGTCGCCTTCACCTACTACAGCAACGCGACGCGGATCATGTTCGAGTTCAACCAGATCTACCGCCGCCTGGAGAGCTCGATGACGGAGGCGGCGCGGTTCACCGAACTGCTGCTCACGGGACCGGCGGTGCTGGATCCCGAGGACCCCGAGCCACTGCTGACCGGGGCCGCCGACGTCCGCTTCGAGCAGGTGCACTTCGCCCACGCGGGCGCGGAACCGCTCTTCGCGGGCCTCGACCTGGAGGTGGGCAGCGGTGCGAGGATCGGGCTCGTCGGCCGGTCCGGCGGCGGCAAGACCACACTCGGCCGGCTGCTGCTGCGGATGGCGGACATCGACTCCGGCCGGATCACGATCGGTGGGCAGGACATCAGCACCCTGCGCCAGGCCGACCTGCGCAGCCTCATCGCCTACGTGCCGCAGGACCCGGCGATGTTCCACCGGACGCTGCGGGAGAACATCGCCTTCGCCAGACCGGACGCCACCGAGGCGGAGATCCGCCGCGCGGCCGACGCGGCCCACGTCACGGAGTTCGCCGACTCGCTCGCGGACGGCTTCGACACCATGGTGGGCGAACGGGGGGTCAAGTTGTCCGGCGGACAGCGGCAGCGGGTGGCCCTCGCCAGGGCGATCCTGCGCGACGCGCCGGTCCTGCTGCTCGACGAGGCGACCAGCGCCCTGGACTCCGAGAGCGAGGTGCTCGTCCAGAAGGCGTTGTGGCACCTCATGGACGGGCGCACCGCCCTGGTGGTGGCGCATCGGCTCAGCACGGTCGCCTCCATGGACCGGCTCGTCGTCCTGGACCACGGGCGGATCGTGGAACAGGGCACGCACCAGCAGCTGCTGGCGGCCGAGGGTGCCTACGCGAAGCTGTGGCAGCACCAGTCGGGAGGCTTCCTGGACGACGCCCCCGTGCACGTGGATCCGGTATGAGGGACGGGGTCCGGAGCGGCGGAGCCGGACGCGGCACGTGCTCCCGGCCGGTGCCGGGACGCCGGGGGCGTCCGGGGCGTCCGCCCACCGCCCGC
>NZ_JBEXWB010000028.1:0-38987 GCF_040629645.1 Streptomyces sp. NPDC005899
CGCCGGGCCGGCGCCGCGAGGCGTCCCGCACCACGCCGCCCTCCGACGAGCGGGCCTCCGTGCCGGGCCAGCACGGCGGGCGCCGGAGCGCCGGCGGCCGCGCGGACCGGGACGGCGCGGGCAAGCCGGGCGGCCGGGCGGCGAACCGGACGGCGGCGGCCCCGCCCACCGGACGGCGCAGGCCGAAGAAGTCCGCCAGGAAGAAGGCACTGGTGTGGACCGGCGGGGTCCTCGCCTTCCTGCTGGTGGGCGTCGGCACGACCGGCTACCTCGTCTACGAGCACTTCAACGGCAACATCACCTCGGTCTCCAGCGACGGGGCCGGCACCGGCGGCTTCAGCAAGGACCGTGCCATCAACGTCCTGGTGATCGGGACGGACAAGCGGACCGGCGCGGGCAACGAGGGCTACGGGGACAAGGGGAGCGTCGGCCACGCCGACACCACGATCCTCTTCCACGTCTCCAAGGACCGTACGAACGCGACCGCGCTGAGTATCCCGCGTGACCTGATAACCGACATCCCGGACTGTCCGACCACCCAGAGCGACGGCTCCACGAAGGACATCCCGGCGACGCCGGGCAAGCGCTTCAACGAGAGCCTCGGGCAGTACGACCGCACCCCCAGCTGCACCATGCGTACCGTCACCGCGCTCACCGGCATCGAGGTCGACCACTTCATGGTGGCCGACTTCAACGCCGTCAAGACCCTCACCACCGCCGTGGAGGGGGTGGACGTCTGCCTCGCCAAGGACATCGACGACCCGGACTCCCACCTGAAGCTCTCCGAGGGCGAGCACACCCTCGACGGGGAACAGGCCCTGGCCTTCCTGCGCACCCGGCACTCCGTGGGCTTCGGCGGAGACCTGAGCCGCATCGAGATCCAGCAGCAGTTCCTGGGGTCCCTGATGAGGAAGCTCAAGTCCAACGACACGCTGACGAGCCCCACCAGGATGTGGAGCCTCGCGGAGGCCGCCACCAAGGCGCTCACGGTCGACGACAAGATCGACGACATAAACCAGCTCCGCAAACTGGGCATGGAGCTGGCCTCGGTCGAGCCGAAGAACATCACCTTCACCACCGTGCCGGTGGTCGACAACCCGGCCGAGAAGGTCAAGGCCACGGTCGTCCTCGACAAGACGAAGGCGCCGCAGGTCTTCTCGATGATGCGCGAGGACGTCTCCTTCACCGCGGTGGAGAAGCAGGAGAAGGCCGACGCGAAGGCCAGGGACGCCGCCAAGCTCAAGGGGAGGACGGCCGACCCGGCGGACGTGCGGGTCGACGTCTACAACGGAGGCGCACCGGCCGGCTCCGCGCAGAACGCCCTGGACTGGCTGCAGAACGAGCAGCACGTCCTGAAGTCCACCAACAAGGCCAACGCGCCCGAGAACGTCAAGAAGACCCAGCTCGTCTACGCCCCCAACCAGGCCGACCAGGCGCGCACGCTGGCCGGGATGCTGGGCCTGTCGGCCGCCGCCCTGAAGCCCGGGACGGCGGACGCCGGTGCCATGGACCCGATGGTGCTGACCCTCGGCCCGGACTTCCAGAAGGCGGGGACCCCGCTCTCCGCGCCGCGCAAGGCCCCGGACGAGATCCAGCGCGTGGAGGCGGACAAGGCGGTCTGCGCCAAGTAGTCCGCCGGCGGCGCCGGCCGCACGGCGCGTCGGGTGATCCGCGACGCGCGGCGGCCGGCGGCGGCATGCTGGCCCCATGCGCGCCGTGCACCCGAACCCCGACCTCGTCCGCGACCTCACCGCCGCCGTCCGCGGTGACGTGGACTTCTCCCGTACCGCCCGCGCCCTGACGACCATGGACGCGTCCAACTACCGCCGGGTCCCCGCGGGAGTCGTCTCCCCCCGCGACGCCGAGGACGTGGCCGCCGCCCTGCGCGTCTGCCGGGAGCACTCGGTGCCGGTCGTGCCCCGGGGCGGAGGCACCTCCATCGCCGGGCAGGCCACGGGCACCGGTGTCGTCCTGGACTTCACCCGGCACATGCGCCGGATCGCCGAACTGGACCCGGTCGGCCGCACCGCCGTCGTCCAGCCCGGGGTCGTCCTGGACGACCTGCGGCAAGCCGCCGCCCCGCACGGGCTGACGTTCGGACCCGACCCCTCCACCCACAGCCGCTGCACCCTCGGCGGCATGATCGGCAACAACGCGTGCGGCTCCCACTCCGTCGCCTGGGGCACCACCGCCGACAACGTCCACGGCCTGCGCGTCCTGCGCTACGGGGACGGAGAGCCCCTGCACCTCGGCCGGGGCCTCACCGGAGCGCCACCGGGGATCCGCGAGTTCGCCGAAGCCCACCGTGCCCTCCTGCGCACCGGCTTCCCCACGCTCCCGCGCCGCATCTCCGGATACGCCCTGGACGCCCTGCTGCCCGAGCACGGCGGTGACCTGGCCCGTGCCCTCTGCGGCAGCGAAGGCACCCTGGCCGTCGTCACCGAGGCGACCGTGCGGCTCGTCGAGGCCCCGCGCGCCCGCGCCCTCGCCGTCCTCGGCTACGCCGACGAGACCGCGGCCGCCGACGCCGCTCCCGGACTCCTCCCGTACCACCCGCTCACCGTCGAGGGCATGGCCGCCGACCTCGTACGCGAACCGGCCGGTCTGCCACGCGGCGGGGCCTGGCTCTTCGCCGAGACGGGCGGCGCCACCCCCGCCGAGGCGCACGCGCACGCCGCGCGCCTCCTGCGCGCGGCCGACGCCCTGGACGCGGCCGTCGTCACCGACCCCGCCGCGGTGCGGGCCCTCTGGCGCATCCGGGAGGACGCCGCCGGCACGGCGACCCGCATGCCCGACGGGACGGAGGCATGGCCGGGCTGGGAGGACTGCGCCGTACCACCCGCACACCTCGGCGCCTACCTGCGCGACTTCCGGGACCTGCTCGCCGGGCACGGGCTGCGGGGGACCCCGTACGGCCACTTCGGCGACGGCTGCGTCCACGTCCGCATCGACTTCGACCTGCTGAGCGAGGAGGGGGTCGCACGCTTCCGCCGCTTCTCCGAGGACCAGGCCGACCTCGTCGTCGCGCACGGCGGGTCGCTGAGCGGCGAGCACGGTGACGGACAGGCCAGGGCGGAACTCCTCCCCCGCATGTACGGTCAGGAGGCCGTCGAGCTGTTCACCCGCTTCAAGGACCTGTGGGACCCGGACGGCGGCCTCAACCCGGGTGTGCTCGCCCGCCCCGCACGGCTGGACGAGAACCTCCGCTTCGACGTGCTCCCGAAGCGGCCCGTGGACGTGGCCTTCGGCTATCCGCACGACGGCGGCGACTTCTCGGCGGCGGTGCGCCGCTGTGTCGGGGTCGCCGCGTGCCGCACGACGGCCGCGGCGGGCCCCGGCGTCATGTGCCCGTCCTTCCGGGCGACCGGCGAGGAGGCCCACTCCACCCGGGGCCGCGCCCGGTTGCTCCACGAGATGCTCGCCGGCGAGGTCGTCGAGGACGGCTGGCGGTCCACGGAGGTACGCGACGCCCTCGACCTGTGCCTGTCCTGCAAGGGCTGCCGCAGCGACTGCCCGGTCGGCGTCGACATGGCCACGTACAAGGCGGAGTTCCTGCACCACCACTACCGCGGGCGGCTGCGGCCCGCCGCCCACTACACCATGGGCGGACTCCCCCGGTGGCTGCGCGCGGCCGCCCCCTTCGCGGGTGTGCTCAACGCGCTCGCCCGGGTCGCCCCGGTGGCCGCACTCGCCAGACGGCTCGCGGGCGTCGCCCCGCAGCGGCCCGTCCCGGTCCTGGCCCGGCAGACCTTCCGGGCCTGGGCCCGCAGACGCCGGGCACCGGCGGGGGGCCCGGCCGTCACCCTCTGGCCGGACACGTTCACCGACCACTTCTCGCCCGAGGTGGGCAGGGCCGCGGTCCGCGTGCTGGAGGCGGCCGGCCGCACCCCCGTCCAGCCGGCCGGCCGCGTCTGCTGCGGCCTCACCTACGTGTCGACCGGCCGCCTCGACCGCGCCCGTACGGTCATGCGCCGCACCCTGGACCGGCTGGGGCCCTCCCCCGGCGGGCCGGTCGTCGTGCTGGAACCCAGCTGCGCCGCCACCCTCCGCACGGATCTCCCGGAGCTCCTCCCCGACGACCCCCGCGCCGCCGCGCTGGCGGCCTCCGTCCGGACACTGGCCCAGTACCTCCAGGAGTACGCCCCCGAGTGGACACCGCCCCGCCTGGACCGCCCGGTCGCCGGCCAGACCCACTGCCACCAGCACGCCGTCCTCGGGGACGCGGCCGAACGGCGGCTCCGGGAGAGGGCGGGCCTCACGGGCGAACTGAGCGGTGGCTGCTGCGGGCTGGCGGGCAACTTCGGCTTCGAGAAGGGCCACTGGGACGTCTCGGTGGCCTGCGCGGAGGACCGCCTCCTGCCGTCCGTCCGGGCGGCCCCACCCGGTGCGGAACTCCTCGCGGACGGCTTCTCCTGCCGCACCCAGCTCGACCAGCTGGCCGGCCGCCGCGCCCGGCACCTCGCCGAGGTGCTGGCCGAGGGGCTGGACGGCTAGGCGGGCCGCGCCGGCCGGATACGTGCTTGGCGCGCGGCGCGAAAGTGCCCGGGGCGCACGGAAGGCCCGGGTCGGAGGGCCGTTTCGGTACCGGTGCCCTCAGCCGCGGGCGCCCGGGGGCGGCGGCGCCCCCGGGTCCGTCCGCAGGCCCTCGCGCGCGCCGGCGACGATGTCCCGCGCGAGGTCCACCAGATCGGGCAGCGCCCGGTGGCCGGGACCGTCCCGGCGGGCCAGGAGCACGGGGAGCGGCGGGGCGTCGTCGAGCGGCAGGTAGGTGACCCCGGGGTGCGTGTGCATGGCGGCGGTGGACGCCCCGGAGACACCGGACCCCCGCCCGGCCGCGATGGCGGTGAGCCAGTCGTCGGTGTTGGCGACGGTGAGGGTGGCGACGGGCCGGGCGTGCGGCGGCCACAGGTCCGGGGTGGTGGTCCCGGAGACGGTGTTCAGGACGACGGCTCCCCGCGTCAGGTCGCTCAGCGGGAGCGACGAGCGGGCGGCGAGCGGGCCGTCGGTGGTGACGGCGGCCACCCGGTCCTCGGTGAACAGGATCTCGGCGACGAGCCCCGGTGTGTCCACGGGCCCGCGCAGGAGCGCCGCGTCGACCTCGCCGCGGGCGAGGCCGGCCGTGCGGTCGTCGATCCGCAGCAGTTCGAGCGGGGTGTCCGGGTGGAGCCGCTGCCAGGTCCGCAGCAGTGGCGTGGTGTACGGGCCGAACGCCGACCAGGCGTGCCCGACCCGGAGCGGCCGGTGGCGCCGCCGCCCCGGGTCGAGGGCCTCGTCGAAGGCGGCGACCGCGGCGGCGGCCCGGTCGCGGAAGTCCACGCCCTGCGGGGTGAGGGCGAGATGGTGGGTGGACCGGTCGACGAGCCGGATCCCCAGATGCCGTTCCAGAGCGGCGAGCGTGCGGGAGACGACGGGCTGGGTGAGCCGGAGACGTGCGGCGGCCCGGGTCACGCTGCCCTCGTCGGCGACGGCCAGGAAGGCCCGCAGGTGCCGGACCTCCACACCGCGTCCGGCGCCGTGTCCCGTGTCCTGTCCAGTGCTCATGCCCAGCGAGCATAACGGGAGCGCAGCGGGCATTTCACGGGACGCGCGGGGGTCCTTACGGTGGGAGTCCGGGAAGGTCCCCGACAGTCGCGTATCGTGGACTGCCGGTACATTCCGTTGGACTGTCACTCCGGTGAACCGCGAACCTCCCGAAAGGCATCAGGTGAACGACCCGCGCAGCGCCGCGCAGCCCGCCGCAGCCGTCTCCGTACCCGAGGCGGTCTCCGCCCTGGGCGAGCCGGGGCGCGGACGGCCCGGCGGCCGCGGAGCGGCACTGGGCCCGGTCGCCCTCGTCGTCGCGGGCGGCCTCTCCGTGCAGTTCGGTGCGGCCGTCGCGGTCCTGCTGATGCCGAAGGCGGGCGCTCTCGGTGTCGTCACCCTGCGCCTCGCCGCCGCCGCACTCGTGCTGCTGGCCGTCTGCCGCCCGAAGCTGCGCGGGCACTCGCGGGCCGACTGGGGCACCGTGGTGGCCTTCGGTCTCGCGATGGGCGCGATGAACACGCTCTTCTACCAGGCCGCCGAGCGCATCCCGCTGGGCGCCGCCGTCACCCTGGAGGTCCTCGGCCCCCTGGTCCTGTCCGTGGCCGCCTCCCGGCGCCTGGTCAACCTCGTCTGGGCGGGCCTCGCCCTCTGCGGGGTCGTGCTGCTCAGCGGGATGTGGTCCCCCCTGTTCGGTGGGGGCGCGGCTCCCGGGGAAGGCTTCGGCGGCCTGGACCCGGCCGGAGCGGCCTACGCCCTGGGGGCGGGTGCCATGTGGGCGGCGTACATCGTCTTCAGTGCCCGCACCGGCCGCCGCTTCCCGCAGGCCGACGGACTGGCCCTGGCGATGGTCGTGGCCGCGGTCCTCTCGCTGCCGCTCGGGGTCATGGAGGCGGGCGCGAGACTCGTCGTCCCCTCCACCCTGGGCCTCGGCCTCGCCGTGGCGCTCCTGAGCTCCGTCCTCCCGTACACCCTGGAACTCATGGCCCTGCGCCGGCTGCCGGCTCCCACCTTCGCGGTCCTGATGAGCCTGGAACCGGCCATCGCGGCCCTGGCGGGCTTCCTCGTCCTCGACCAGGCCCTGTCCACGACGGACGCCCTGGCCGTCGCCCTGGTCGTCGGTGCGAGCGTCGGGGCCGTGCGCGGCCGGACCGCCGGGACGGCGTCGCCGCGCCGGGAGAGAGTGCGGGGGGCACGATGGAAGGGACCGGAGGAAGGAGGCCTGCCCATGGGTGCCGGCCAGGAAGCCGATGAGTACGAGGGCCTGTACGCGCACACCCCCTCCCAGGCCGAGGGTGAACGCGACGAGGTCACGGAGCGCGGCAAGGTGCCCGCGAGGCATCCCGACGTCTCCAGGACGGAGCCGTCGCAGGCCGAGGGCGAGCGCACGGAGTAGCCGGGTGCCGGGCCGGACGTCGCCCGTTTGTGGCGTGCGGAGGCGGAGTCCGTGGTGATGACCAGGCGATGGTCCTCGGTCGCGGGGTGCCGGGCGGGGGCGGACGGCTGACGGGCCCGGCGCCCGAGACGGTGCCGGTCGGCCAAAAATCATGCAAGCGTGCTTGCTTGTTTTGCGGGGCACTGCCATGCTCCGGGGCACACCGCCACGCCCCGAGGGGAGCGCACCGTGTCCGACGCATCCGCCGTGTCCGCCGCCGTGCTCGACGACCTGCGCCAGGAGAGCGAGGAACTCGACCTGCTGGTCGCCGGGCTGAACGCCGGGGGATGGGCCCTTCCCACGCCCGCCGAAGGGTGGACCGTCGCGCACCAGATCGCCCATCTCAACTGGACCGACGAGGTCGCCCTGCTTGCCGTCACCGACCCCGGAGGCTTCGCCGGGAAGGCCGCCGAGGCGGCGGCCGCCCCCGAGACCTTCGTCGCCGAGGCGGCCGGGGAAGCCGTCGCCGCCCTGGCACCGGACGCGCTGCTCGTGGAGTGGCGGGAGGGGCGGGCACGGTTGCAGGACGCGCTGCGGGCGGCACCCCCGCAGGCGAAGTACCCCTGGTACGGGCCGCCCATGAGCGTCGCCTCCATGGCCACCGCACGGCTCATGGAGACCTGGGCCCACGGACAGGACGTCGCCGACGCCCTCGGGGTGACGCGCAAGCCGTCCACCCGTCTGCGGCACGTCGCCAGGATCGGCGTACGGGCCCGGGACTACGCCTACTTCGTGCGGGGAGCGCAACCCCCCGCCGAGCAGTTCCGGGTGGAGCTGCGGGCCGAGGACGGGACGACGAGCGTGTACGGCCCCGAGGACGCCGCCCAGCGGGTCACCGGGCCCCTCCTCGACTTCTGCCTGCTCGTCACCCGGCGCGCGCACCGCGACGACCTCTCGCTGCGGGCCGTGGGCCCGGACGCCGAGAGGTGGCTGGACATCGCGCAGGCCTACGCGGGCCCGCCCGGCAAGGACCGCCCCAGGAAGGGCGAGCGGTGAAGCGGCCGCTGCGCATCGGCAACGCCTCCGGCTTCTACGGCGACCGCTTCGACGCCGTACGCGAGATGCTCACCGACGGGCCCCTGGACGTCCTGACCGGGGACTACCTCGCCGAACTCACCATGCTGATCCTGGGCCGCAGCCGGATCGCGGACCCGAGCCGCGGATACGCCACCACCTTCCTGCGGCAACTGGAGGAGAACCTCCACCTGGCCCACGAGCGGGGCGTCAAGATCGTCACCAACGCCGGCGGACTCCATCCGGCCGGACTCGCCGACGCCGTGCGGAAGCTCGCGGACAAGCTGTCGCTGCCCGTGCGCGTCGCCCACGTCGAGGGCGACAGCCTCCCCGTGCCCGCCGGATACCTCACCGCCAACGCCTACCTCGGCGGCGCCGGGATCGCCGCCTGCCTGCGGGCCGGGGCGGACATCGTCGTCACGGGACGCGTCACCGACGCCGCCCTGGTCACCGGGCCCGCCGCCGCCCACTTCGGCTGGGGGCCCACGGACCTGGACGCGCTCGCCGGGGCCGTCGTCGCGGGGCACGTGCTGGAGTGCGGCACCCAGGCGACCGGAGGCAACTACGCCTTCTTCGGCGAGCACGACGTCCGCCGCCCCGGCTTCCCGCTCGCCGAGATCCACGCCGACGGATCGGCCGTCGTCACCAAGCACGACGGCACGGGCGGCGTCGTCGACCTCGGCACCGTCACGGCACAGTTGCTGTACGAGACGGCCGGTGCCCGGTACGCCGGACCCGACGTCACCGCCCGGCTGGACACCGTGACGCTCACCGGGGACGGCCCCGGCCGGGTGCGGATCAGCGGGGTGCGGGGCGAGGCCCCGCCGCCCACCCTGAAGACCGGGCTCACCCGGCTCGGCGGCTGGCGCAACGAGGTCGTCTTCGTGCTGACCGGCCTCGACATCGACGCCAAGGCCCGGCTCGTGCGGGAGCAGTTCACCGACGCCCTCGCCCGCGCGGACCGGGCACCCGCCGAGGTGCGGTGGGAACTCGCCCGCACCGACCGGCCGGACGCAGCCACCGAGGAGACGGGCAGCGCGCTGCTCCGGCTCGTCGTCCGCGACCAGGACGCCGAGGTGGTCGGGCGCGCGGTGTCCGGAGCGGCCGTCGAGCTCGCGCTCGGCAGCTACCCGGGCTTCCACGTGACCGCGCCACCGGGCAAGGGCAGCCCGTACGGGGTCTTCGAGGCCGGGCAGATACCGGCACAGGAGGCCGCGCACGTGGCCGTACTGCCGGACGGGCGGAGGGAGGCGGTGCCGGCGGCCGGCCGGTACCGGGTGCTGGAGGCGGTCGAGGAGCCCCCGCTCCCCGAGCCGCTGCCCGACCGGCCCACGCGCACGGTCCCGCTCGGCCTCGTCGCCGGGGCCCGCAGCGGTGACAAGGGCGGCGACGCCAACGTGGGCGTGTGGGTGCGCTCGGAGGAGGCCTGGCGGTGGCTGGCGCACGAACTGACCGTCGCACGCTTCCAGGAGCTCCTTCCGGAGACCGCGGCGCTCGACGTCGTGCGCCACGTCCTGCCGAACCTGTGGGCCCTCAACTTCACCGTCCGGGGACTCCTCGGTGAGGGCGTCGCCGCGCAGGCACGTTTCGATCCCCAGGCCAAGGCGGTGGGGGAGTGGCTGCGCTCCCGGCACGTCCCCGTCCCCGTGACGCTGCTCGACCCACCGGAGGTGACCGCATGACCGTCCTGCCCACCGCCCTCGACACCACCGGCCCCGCCTACGCCGCCCACCGCGAGGCCATGCTGGCCAAACTCGCCGAGCTCGACGCCGAGCACGCCAGGGCCCTGGCGGGCGGCGGCGAGAAGTACGTGGCGCGGCACCGGAAGCGCGGCAAGCTCCTGGCCCGGGAGCGGATCGAGCTGCTGGTCGACCCCGACACCCCGTTCCTGGAGCTGTCCCCGCTCGCGGCCTGGGGCAGCGACTACGCGGTCGGCGCGTCGCTCGTCACCGGGATCGGCGTCGTCGAGGGGGTGGAGTGCCTGATCACGGCCAACGACCCGACCGTACGCGGCGGAGCCTCCAACCCCTGGACGCTGAAGAAGGCACTGCGGGCCAACGAGATCGCCTTCGCCAACCGGCTGCCCTGCGTCAGCCTCGTCGAGTCGGGGGGTGCCGACCTGCCCTCGCAGAAGGAGATCTTCATCCCGGGCGGGGCCCTCTTCCGCGACCTCACCCGGCTGTCGGCGGCCGGCATCCCGACCGTCGCCGTCGTCTTCGGCAACTCGACGGCCGGCGGGGCGTACGTCCCCGGCATGTCCGACCACACGGTGATGATCAGCGAGCGGTCCAAGGTCTTCCTCGGCGGCCCGCCCCTGGTGAAGATGGCCACCGGCGAGGAGAGCGACGACGAATCCCTCGGCGGCGCCGGGATGCACGCACGCACCTCCGGACTCGCCGACCACTTCGCCGTCGACGAGCACGACGCGATCCGGCAGGCGCGGCGGATCGTCGCCCGCCTCAACTGGCGCAAGGCGCACCCCGACCCGGACGTCGTGGAACCACCGAAGTACGACGAGGACGAACTCGCCGGGATCGTCCCGGACGACCTCAAGGTGCCCTTCGACCCGCACGAGGTCATCGCCCGGCTCGTCGACGGATCGGACTTCGACCCCTTCAAGCCGCTCTACGGCACCAGCCTGGTCACCGGGTGGGCCCGCCTGCACGGCTACCCGGTGGGCGTCCTCGCCAACGCCCAGGGCGTGTTGTTCAGCGAGGAGTCGCAGAAGGCCGCGCAGTTCATCCAGCTCGCCAACCAGCGCGACATCCCCCTCCTCTTCCTCCACAACACCACCGGCTACATGGTCGGCAAGGAGTACGAACAGGGTGGCATCATCAAGCACGGCGCGATGATGATCAACGCGGTGGCCAACTCGAAGGTCCCGCACCTGTCCGTGCTGATGGGCGCCTCCTACGGTGCCGGGCACTACGGCATGTGCGGCCGCGCCTACGACCCCCGCTTCCTCTTCGCCTGGCCCAGCAGCAAGTCCGCCGTCATGGGCCCCCAGCAGCTGGCCGGCGTCCTGTCCATCGTCGCCCGCGCCTCCTCCGCGGCGAAGGGCCTGCCCTACGACGACGAGGCCGACGCCGGACTCCGCGCCATGGTGGAGCAGCAGATCGAGTCCGAGTCGCTCCCCATGTTCCTGTCGGGACGGCTGTACGACGACGGGGTCATCGACCCGCGCGACACCCGCACCGTCCTCGGCGTCTGCCTGTCCGCGATCCACACCGCACCGGTCGAGGGCGCCCGCGGCGGCTTCGGCGTCTTCCGGATGTGAGGCCCAGATGATCAGCACCCTGCTCGTCGCCAACCGGGGCGAGATCGCCTGCCGGATCTTCCGCACCTGCCGCGAACTCGGCATCGCCACCGTCACCGTGTACTCCGACGCGGACGCCGGCGCCCTGCACGTACGGGAGGCCGACACCGCCGTACGCCTCCCCGGCACAGCGGCCGGCGACACCTACCTGCGCGGTGACCTGGTGGTTGCCGCCGCCCTCGCGGCGGGCGCCGGCGCCGTGCACCCCGGGTACGGGTTCCTCTCCGAGAACGCCGGGTTCGCCCGGGCCGTGCGGGACGCGGGGCTCGTCTGGGTGGGCCCGCCGGTCGAGGCCGTCGAGCTGATGGCGTCCAAGACCCGCGCCAAGGAGCTGATGGCCGCCGCCGGCGTGCCGCTCCTGGCCCCCGTCGACCCGGCGCGCGCCACCACCGGCGACCTTCCGCTGCTGCTCAAGGCCGCGGCCGGCGGCGGCGGGCGCGGGATGCGGATCGTCCGGGACCTCGGCGACCTGCCCGGGGAGCTGACGGCCGCGGTCGCCGAGGCCACCGCCGCCTTCGGGGACGGCGAGGTCTTCGCCGAGCCGTACGTCGAACACGGCCGGCACGTCGAGGTGCAGATCATGGCGGACGCCCAGGGCACGGTGTGGGCGCTCGGCACCCGCGACTGCTCACTCCAGCGCCGCCACCAGAAAGTGATCGAGGAGGCCCCCGCCCCCGGCCTCGGCGACGCGCTCGGGCAGCGGCTGCACGACGCCGCCGTCGCCGCCGCCCGGGCCGTGGGTTACCGGGGGGCGGGAACCGTCGAGTTCCTCGTCTCGGCCGGGGGACGCCCGTACTTCCTGGAGATGAACACCCGGCTCCAGGTCGAACACCCCGTCACGGAGGCGGTCTTCGGGATCGACCTCGTCGCCCTGCAACTGGGCGTCGCGGAGGGTGAACCGCTGCCCGCGGCCGCGCCCCCACCGCCCGCCGGCCACGCCGTCGAGGCACGCCTCTACGCCGAGGACCCCGCCCGCGACTGGCAGCCACAGACCGGAGCACTGCTCACCCTGGAGGTCCCGGACGAGCCCGGCCTGCGCCTCGACACCGGGTACACCGGTGGTGACACGGTCGGGGTGCACTACGACCCGATGCTCGCCAAGGTCATCGCCCACGCCCCCACCCGTGCCCAGGCCGTGCGGCTCCTCGCCCGCGCCCTGGAACGCGCCCGCATCCACGGACCGGTCACCAACCGCGACCTGCTCGTCCGGTCCCTGCGCCACCCCGACTTCGTGGCGGCCCGCCTCGACACCGGCTTCTACGACCGCCACCTGGCCGCGCTCACCGCCCCGGCAGGCGAGGACGGCCGCCGCCTCGCCGCCACGGCCGCCGCCCTCGCCTCCGCCGCGGCCCCCACCCGCTTCGGAGCCTGGCGCAACCTGCCCTCGCAGGACCAGACCAGGCGCTACCGCGGCGAACCCGACGGGGCCGAGTTCGAGATCGCCTACCGCACCGGCCGCGACGGCCCGGCACCCGTCACGGGCGAACGGGTCACCACCGCCGGGCCGGGCCGCGTCGCCCTCGAAGCAGGAGGCGTCACCCGGCACTTCAGCGTCACCCCGCACGGCGACCGCGTGCACGTCGACGGCGCCCACGGTTCGTACACCTTCACCGTCCTGCCGCGCTTCAGCGACCCCGCCGCCCGAACCGAACCCGGCTCCCTGCTCGCCCCCATGCCCGGCACCGTCGTCCGCCTCGCCGACGGGCTCGCGCCCGGCGCGGCCGTCGAGGCCGGGCAGCCGCTGATCTGGCTGGAGGCGATGAAGATGGAACACCGCATCCTCGCCCCCGCCGCCGGCACCCTCACCGCGCTCCACGCCGCCCCCGGCCTCCAGGTGGAGGTCGGCGCTCTGCTCGCCGTCGTGACCGACGCCCCCGTGCACCAGGAGGAGACGAACCCATGAGCACCGTCCTCGAGACCGAAGAGCACAAGGCGCTCCGCGCCGCCGTCGCCGCACTCGGCAGGCGGTACGGCCGGGACTACACCACCGGCCTGGCCCGCGAGGGCGCACACCCCCGGGAGCTCTGGGCCGAGGCCGGCAAGCTCGGCTTCCTGGGTGTGAACCTCCCCGCGGAGTACGGCGGCGGGGGCGCCGGCATGGCCGAGCTGTCCATCGTCCTGGAGGAACTCGGCGCGGCCGGCAGCCCCCTGCTCATGATGGTCGTCTCCCCGGCGATCTGCGGCACGGTCATCGCCCGCTTCGGCACCGAGGACCAGAAGCGGAGGTGGCTGCCCGGCCTCTCCGACGGCACCCTGACGATGTCCTTCGGCATCACCGAACCCGACGCCGGCTCCAACTCGCACCGCATCACCACCACCGCCCGCCGCGACGGCGGCGACTGGGTCCTCTCCGGCCGCAAGGTCTTCATCTCCGGTGTCGACATCTCCGACGCGACCCTCGTCGTCGGCCGCACCGCGGACGCCCGCACCGGCAGGCTCAAACCCTGCCTCTTCATCGTCGAGCGCGAGACCCCCGGCTTCACACGCACCCCCATCGACATGGAACTGCAGGCCGCCGAGAAGCAGTTCGAGCTGGTCCTCGACGACGTGCGACTCCCCGCCGGGGCCCTCGTCGGCGAGGAGGAGGACACGGGTCTGCTCCAGCTCTTCGCCGGACTCAACCCGGAACGCGTCATGACCGCCGCGTTCGCCATCGGGATGGGCAGGTACGCGCTCGGCAGGGCCGTCGAGTACGCGGGCACCCGCCAGGTGTGGAAAGCGCCCATCGGCGCCCACCAGGCCGTCGCCCACCCGCTGGCCGTCGCCCACATCGAACTGGAGCTGGCCCGGCTCATGATGCAGAAGGCGGCCGGTCTGTGCGACGCGGGCGACGACATCGGTGCCGGGGAAGCCGCCAACATGGCGAAGTACGCGGCCGCCGAGGCCTGCGTGAAGGCGGTCGACCAGGCCGTCCACACCCTCGGCGGCAACGGGCTCACCCGCGAGTACGGACTCGCCTCCCTGATCACCGCCTCGCGCGTCGCCCGCATCGCACCCGTCAGCCGGGAAATGATCCTCAACTACGTCTCCCACCAGACCTTGGGCCTGCCGAAGTCCTACTGAGTCGCGCGACGGCCGTCGCGCGGGGGCTCCCCATATCCCGGCGGGGAGGGGATCCTGACCGCCCGTCCACCCGCTTTGAAGGGACCGCCACAGTGTTCCGCAGCGAGTACGCAGATGTCCCGGCCCTGGCCGCACCCATCCACGACGCCGTCCTCGGGAGGGCCGCCGGCTTCGGTGAGACCCCGGCCCTGATCGACGCGACGAACGGCATGACCGTCACCTACGCCCAGCTCGACACCTTCCACCGCCGCATCGCCGCCGCCCTCGCCGAAGCGGGACTGCGCAAGGGAGACGTACTCGCCCTGCACAGCCCCAACACCATCGCCTACCCGCCCGTCTTCTACGGGGCGACGCGGGCGGGCGCCACCGTCACCACCATCCATCCCCTCGCCACCCCCGAGGAGTTCGCCAAACAGCTGGGCGACGCCGCCGCCCGCTGGATCGTCACCGTGTCCCCGCTCCTGGACACCGCCCGCCGCGCGGCCGAACTCGCCGGCGGAATCCAGGAGATCTTCGTCTGCGACCAGGCCGAGGGGCACACCTCCGTCCTGGACATGCTGGGCTCCACCGCCCCCGAGCCGGACGTGACGATCGACCCGTCCGAGGACATCGCCGCCCTGCCCTACTCCTCGGGCACCACCGGTGTCCCCAAGGGCGTCATGCTCACCCACCGCTCCATCGCCACGAACCTGGAGCAACTGCGCCCCTTCGTCCCCATCGGCGAGGGCGAGCGCATCCTCGCCGTACTCCCCTTCTTCCACATCTACGGGCTGACCGCCCTCATGAACGCCCCGCTCCGCCACGGCGCCACCGTCGTCGTCCTGCCCCGCTTCGACCTCGCGCAGTTCCTCGACGCGATCCAGACCCACCGCATCAGCGGCCTGTACGTGGCCCCGCCCATCGTCCTGGCACTGGCCAAGCACCCCATGGTCGGGGCGTACGACCTCTCCTCGCTCCGCTACATCGTCAGCGCCGCCGCCCCGCTGGACGCCGAACTCGCCGCGGCCTGCTCGGCCCGCCTCGGCCTGCCGCCCGTACGGCAGGCGTACGGGATGACGGAACTCTCGCCCGGCACCCACGTCGTACCGCTCGACGAACCGAACCCGCCGCCCGGCACCGTGGGCAAGCTCCTGCCCAGCACGGAGATGCGGATCACCTCGCTGGCGGACCCCGGCACGGACGTGGGGACCGGCGCCGAGGGCGAGATCCTCATCCGGGGCCCCCAGGTGATGAAGGGCTACCTCGGCCACCCCGAGGCCACCGCCGGCATGATCGACGGCGACGGCTGGGTCCACACCGGCGACGTCGGGCGCGTGGACGCCGACGGCTGGCTCTACGTCGTCGACCGGGTGAAGGAACTCATCAAGTACAAGGGCTACCAGGTCGCCCCCGCCGAACTCGAGGCGCTGCTCCTCACCAGCGACGCCATCGCGGACGCGGCCGTCATCGGCGTCCACGACGACGACGGCAACGAGGTGCCCAAGGCCTTCGTGGTCCGCTCCCCGCAGGCCCCCGGCCTCACCGGGGACGAGGTGATGGCGTACGTCGCCGAGCGGGCCGCCCCGTACAAGAAGGTCAGACGGGTCGCGTTCGTGGACGCCGTCCCGCGCGCGGCCTCGGGGAAGATCCTCCGGCGGGAACTGCGCGACCGGGAGAAGCAGCGATGACCCTCGTCCACCGCACCCACGACCGCGGCCTCACCACCCTCACCCTCGACTCGCCGGCCAACCGCAACGCGCTGTCCGCGGCGCTCGTCCAGGAACTCCACGACGCGCTGGCCGGCTGCGCGGCCGACCCGGCCGTGCGGGCCGTCCTGCTCACCCACACCGGCACCACCTTCTGCGCCGGCGCCGACCTCACCGCACCACCCGACCCGCACGCCCTCGTCGCGCTCATGCGCTCCGTCGTGGCCCTGCCCAAGCCGGTCGTCGCCCGGGTCGCCGGGCACGTCCGGGCGGGCGGCCTCGGCTTGCTCGGTGCCTGCGACATCTCGGCGGCCGGTCCCGAGGCGAGCTTCGCCCTCACCGAATCCCGCCTTGGCCTCGCCCCCGCCGTCATCTCCCTGACGCTCCTGCCCCGCCTGGACCCCCGCGCCGCCGCCCGCTACTACCTCACCGGGGAGCGCTTCGGCCCCGCGGAGGCCGTCCGCATCGGCCTCGTCTCCGTGGCCGCCGACTCCACCGGGAACGTCGACACGGCGCTCGAACCGGTGCTGGACGGGCTGCGCAGAGCCTCACCCCAGGGGCTGGCCGCATCGAAGGAGCTGGTCACCGCTACTGTGCTGGAGACTTTCGACCGGTACGCCGAAGACCTCATCGCCCGCTCGGCAGCACTCTTCGCCTCCGACGAGGCCAGGGAGGGGATGACGGCCTTCCTGGAACGACGGGATCCCGCATGGCTGCTGTGACACCACCCCACGCGAAGACCCCCAAGCAGGACCGCAGCCGCGCCACCCGCCTGCGCCTCCTGGAGGCCGCCGTCGCCTGCCTCGCCGAACACGGCTGGGCGGGCTCCACGGTCTCCGTCGTCGCGGAGCGCGCCGGCGTCTCGCGCGGCGCGGCCCAGCACCACTTCCCGACCCGCGAGGACCTGTTCACCGGCGCCGTCGAGTACGTCGCCGAGGAACGCTCCGCCGCCCTGCGCGCCCTGCCCGTCCAGGGCCGCACGGCGGTGGTCGCCGCCCTCGTCGACCTGTACACCGGCCCGCTGTTCCGGGCCGCGCTCCAGCTCTGGGTGGCCGCGTCCAACGAGGCGCAGCTGCGCCCCCGCGTCACCGAGCTCGAAGCCCGGGTCGGCCGCGAGACGCACCGCATCGCCGTGGAACTCCTGCGCGCCGACGAGACCCGGCCCGGGGTGCGCGAGACGGTCCAGGGCCTCCTCGACATGGCCCGTGGCCTGGGCCTCGCCAACCTGCTGACCGACGACACGGCCAGACGGCGCCGTGTCGTGGCGCAGTGGGCGGCCGTGCTCGACGACGCGCTCGGCTGAGACCGGGGCCGTGGGACCGCGCCGGAGGGCAGGGCCGCCCCGGCCCCCCGGCGCGGTCCCGGCGACCGAGTGTTCAGTTCGCCAGGTCCGCCAGCCGGTCGTAGCCCGAGATCTCGTGCGGGTCGCGGGCGGCCGGGCCGACGTACGTGGCCGAGGGGCGCACCAGCCGTCCGGTCCGCTTCTGCTCCAGGATGTGCGCCGACCAGCCCGCCGTACGGGCGCAGCTGAACATCGACGTGAACATGTGCGCGGGGACCTCGGCGAAGTCCAGCACGATGGCCGCCCAGAACTCGACGTTCGTCGCCAGGACCCGGTCCGGGCGCCTGGAGTGCAGTTCCTCCAGCGCGGCCTTCTCCAGGGCCTCCGCGACCTCGAAGCGGGGTGCGGCCAGTTCCCTGGCCGTGCGGCGCAGGACCCGGGCGCGCGGGTCCTCGGCGCGGTAGACGCGGTGGCCGAAGCCCATCAGGCGCTCGCCCTTGTCCAGAGCCTGCTTGACGTACGCCGCGGCGTCCCCGGTCCGCTCGATCTCCTCGATCATGCCGAGCACCCGGGAGGGTGCGCCGCCGTGCAGCGGGCCGGACATCGCGCCCACGGCCCCGGAGAGGGCCGCCGCCACGTCCGCGCCGGTCGAGGCGATGACACGGGCGGTGAAGGTCGAGGCGTTCATGCCGTGCTCGGCGGCCGACGTCCAGTAGGCGTCGACGGCCTTGACGTGCTTGGGGTCCGGCTCGCCGCGCCAGCGGATCATGAACCGCTCGACCACGGACTGCGCCTTGTCGATCTCGCTCTGGGGCACCATCGGCAGGCCCTGGCCCCGCGCCGACTGGGCGACGTAGGACAGCGCCATCACGGCGGCGCGCGCGAGGTCGTTGCGCGCGGTCTCCTCGTCGATGTCCAGCAGCGGTTTCAGACCCCAGACCGGCGCCAGCATGGCGAGCGCCGACTGCACGTCGACGCGGATGTCACCGGAGTGCACGGGGATCGGGAACGGTTCGGCGGGCGGCAGGCCGGGATCGAACGCTCCGTCCACCAGCAGGCCCCACACGTGGCCGAACGACACGTGGCCCACCAGGTCCTCGATGTCGACGCCTCGGTAGCGGAGCGAGCCGCCCTCCTTGTCGGGTTCGGCGATCTCCGTCTCGAACGCGACGACTCCTTCAAGTCCGGGTACGAAGTCGGACATCAGGCGGCTCCCTCGGCTCGGCGGCTGTGTGGACCCCTGTTCCCACGGGGTCTGCCCACGATACTGGCGGGTACGCACGGTGCGCGGAAGGGTGACGTCGGGCACAGCACCCGGCTCGGCTCCCGGCCCCGGCCGTCCTCCGGTGGCCGAGGTCCGGCTTTCGTGCCCCTTCCCGCCGGATGATCCGCCCCCTGCGGCAGGATGGCCCTCGTGCCCACAGCAGATGCCACTCCGTGCCCCGCCGCCGCCTCCTCACGCGTCCCGTCATCCGATTGCACCACCGATCCGGCCGCGATGCGCGAGCAGTACCGCTCCGCGGACTTCACCGAGAAGGACCTCGCCGACGACCCGATGGAGCAGTTCGCCCGCTGGTTCCGGCAGGTCGCGGGCGGCGGTCTGCTCCACGAGCCGAACGCGATGGTGGTCTCCACCGCCACGCCCGACGGACGCCCGTCCTCCCGCACGGTGCTGCTCAAGCACTACGACGACCGGGGTTTCGTCTTCTTCACCAACTACGGCTCCCGCAAGGGCCGTGAGCTGACCGCGAACCCCCACGTCTCCCTGCTCTTCCCCTGGCACCCGCTGGCCCGCCAGGTCATCGTCACCGGCACCGCGGCCCGGGTGGGACGCGAGGAGACGGTGGCCTACTTCCGTACCCGTCCGCACGGCTCGCAGCTCGGCGCGTGGGCCAGCGACCAGTCGGCGGTGGTCGGCTCCCGCGAGGAGCTGACCGCCCGCTACGAGGAGCTGGCGGCCCGCTACCCGGAGGGCGAGAAGGTCCCGGCACCCCCGCAGTGGGGCGGCTTCCGGGTCGTGCCGGAGGCGATCGAGTTCTGGCAGGGCCGCGAGAACCGGCTGCACGACAGGCTGCGGTACGTCCGGGAGGCCCCGGCCGCCCCCTGGAGGGTGGAGCGGCTCTGCCCGTGACCCGGCCGGTCCGCGGCGCACGTGCGGCCGTACGAGCGGGGCCTGCCTGTCGGAAGAGGCATGAGCGGGGGGCGTTCGCCGGGCGAGGGCGCCGCCCGCGCGGCGGACTCCTGGCCCGGACACGCAGAAACCCGCAGGCTCTGGTTCCTCCTCGCGGAGGAGCCGGCCGGACTTACCGGCGAGCCTGCGGGCGGTGACTGCTTGGGATTGGCCGGCGACCGGCCTGCACTGCAAAGAGCGCGACGACGGGCGTCAGCCCGCAGTCACCTCACGAGTCCGAGAAGAAATCACTTCCGGAACACCTCCTTTCGCGTGTGAATCCACCATAGGAACCCGCCCGGCACGGGACAAGCCATTTATCCGTGAGAGGAAGAACGCCGGTCGCGGGAACAGGCGGCACCGGTCATCCGGAGAGCCGGAACGTCTCCGAGCCCCCGTCGCTGAAGAAGGAGACGCGCAGGTCGTCGATGGTGCCCGGGAGGTCGGAGCCCAGCTGGACACGGACACGGACGGTGCGTTCCGCCCCGTCGGCGAGGGACCCCCGGGCCAGCTCGGCCGTGTATCCACCGCTGTCGGTACCGCCCACCGGTTTCCACGCCCCCGCCTCGTACACGGACACCCGGACGTAGCCCGGCCGCAGGGTTCCGGCCCCGGCCGTGACGGTGAGGATGTCGGCGGCGTCTTCGGCGGGTTCCCCCTGGATGTTGGTGACCGTGGCCTCGAACACGCGTGCGGCCCCACCGGTCCGCAGGGTGGTCGTCGCGTTCTGCGGGCCGTAGACCACCTTCACCGTGCGACGCGCGGGTGCGGTGTCCCCCTCCGGCGGCGGGACCACCACTCCTTCGCCGGAGGGCGAGGACGCCCGGCCGGAAGGCGACGCGGGTGGCGTGGACGGCGCCGGGGCGGACGGGAGCGGGGCAGGCGTGGACATTCCGGTGGTGGGCGCGGTCGCGACTCCCGGCCGCGGGTCCTGAGCGGTCAGGGTCATCACCGCGCCGCCCACCAGCGCCACCCCCGCGACGCTCGCCGCGAGGGCCATCAGGAGTGGTCCCCGGCCACGGGCCGCCCAGTTCCCCACGGGCGGTGCGCCGGGCCGGAGCGAGTGGTGCGTGATCTGTCCGGCGCGGGCGGCGAGCGCGCGGACGAGCAGTTCCTCGGTCCGCGTGCGGGCGGGCCGGGCGTCGTGCGGTCGGGGCTCGTGCATCAGGGCCCTCCTCCTCTCAGTCCTGTTCCTGGGCCTTCATGACCCGCTCCAGGGCATCCAGGGCGCGACTCGCGGTGGATTTCACCGCCCCCCTGGAAAGCCCCAGCGTCTCCGCTATCCGCGCCTCGCTCAGGTCGGACCAGTACCGCAGGACCAGGACCTCGCGCTGGCGGGTGGTGAGCTGCTGCAACGCGTCGAGGACCCGGCGGTGTTCGTCACCCAGCAGGGCGTGGTCCTCGGCCGAGGCGGCATCGGCCTCGTGCGGAGGCACGTACTCGCGTGCCGTCCTGCGGCGCCGCAGCGTGGAGCGGGCGGTGTTCACCACCGAGGTGCGCAGATAGGCGAGTGCGTTGTCCACGTTCTCCAGGAGGCTGCCGTGTCGCTTGTAGAGCGCCACGAAGGCGTCCTGGACCACGTCCTCGGCGGACTGCTGGTCGTCCACCAGCAGGACCGCCAGCCGCACCATCGACAGACGGTGCGCGTGGTACAGGTCGGTGACCGTCGGCCGGGGGGCTTCCCGTCCGGCCTCCGGTCCGCCCCCGGCCGCCGAACCGGACCACGCGGGGGTCGCCGCGCGGTCCGGCGGACTCCCCGGCGCGGACGCGAACAGCGTGCGCCACCAGGGCGTCCTGGGACGTGGGAAAGCGGATACGAGCGACAGGGCCATCGCGGCGGGACCTCCGGACCACACGGGTGCTGCGCTGCTCGACCCGGTGATCCACTTCCCCCGCGATCCTCAGCCTCGAAAGGTTACTCCAGCTCACAGGGCCCGTCGGCGGGCGATCAGCAGACCGGCCGCACCGAGCGCGAGCAGCGCGCCGGCCGAACCCAGCAGCAGCGGCGTGGAGTCGCCGCCTCCGGTCTCGGCCATCCTGCCGTCGGCGACCGGCGCGGCCGGCTCCTCGGCCGAGCCGTCGGCGGAGACGGGGACGGCGGCGGTGGAGGAGGCAGCCACCGGCGTGGCCCCGGACTCCACGCCGAAGGCCAGCCTCCGGCGCGTGGAGGAGAGTTCGGCGCGTGCCTCGACGTCCAGGTCGAAGGCCCTGGCCTTCATCGCGGACGTGGCGGCGATCCGCAGGCGGTAGGTGACGGCGGCGCCCGGAGCCAGCGTGGGCAGCCCGGGAGTGATCCGGGCCATGAGGTGACCGCCTTCCTCGGACGGGGCCAGTGCCGACGTGGTCCAGCCCTTCCCGGAGTACTGCTCGAGGCGGACCTCGCCGGCGGCCATCCGGCGCTCGACGTCCCGGTCGGTGATCTCCAGCAGGACGTGCGGCGACTGCGGGACGCCACCCTTGTTGCGCACCGTGGCGGTGAACTCCTCGGCGGCTCCCGCTGCCCGCAGGGGGGTGACGCCCTGGACGCCGCCGAAGGAGACGGCCAGCTCGCGGTCGACGTCCGGGGCCGGCGCGGAGCCGCCCTCGTGACGGACATCGAAACCGAAAGACGCCGTCGCGTTGCCCGTGTCCATGGTGAACGTGCCGCTCCGCGCGCCGGCGGGGAAGTTGCGGGTGAGGCTGAGCCTCAGGTCGTAGGTGCGGGTCTCGCCGGCCTCCATGGCGCCGTCGCCCATGTCGCCGAGGACGCTCTGGTCCTGCTTGCCGGTCTTCACCGCGACCCAGACGCCTGCCGCGTCGCGGCGTTCGACGGTCACGTGCTGCGGGTCCAGGTCACTGTTCGGGGTGTACACGAAGAAGAAGTTGGCGCTGCCCTTCGCCACCGCCGACCCCTTGGTGACCGTGACGCCGAACTCGACGGGCGCGCCACCGGTGACCAGCTCCGGCCTGCCGTCCAGCCCGGTGACGGCCACCTTGTCGGCGACGGAGTCCCGCTTCATGGGGAAGCTGGTGGACCTGCGGCCCGTGGCTTCGGTGTCCGAACCGAGCGAGAACTCGCCCAGTGTCACTCCGGCGGGGACGGACGGGTCCACGGTCAGGTAGAAGTCCTCCGTGACCGTGGCACCCGCGGGGATCGGCTTCCCCTTGCCGATCGTGACGAGCGCCTGCAGCGATCCGTCGGCCGCGCGGCCGAGGGGCACCCGCCGGATGCCGTCGGCGCCGCGCTGCTCCAGCACGACCTGCGAGCTGTCGGCGGGGATGATCCCCAGGCCGGCGTCGACCTGCCGGCCGTGGGCGAACGAGACGGTGGTCTGCTGGTCGCCGTTGATCTGCTGGTCGGACGGGTTGGTGATCCTGGCGACGATGCGGACGCGCTCGCCGAAGGTGAAGGCTTCCGCCGGCCGGACGCTGTCGATCCGCGGAGCCGCTGCCGACGAGACCCCGGTGAAGGTGCCTGACGGCTGTGCCGCCGCCGTTCCGGCGACGGCGACCGGGGCCACGACGGAGAGCAGGAGCGAGGCGGCGACGACCGACGACCGGACGGCAAACCGGGACGAAAGGTGCTTCTTCATGACGTGCATCCCCCAGGGGTGTCGCGTGTGTGCGTTCATGTGACGCGGTGTGACGCGGCGGCTCTCGTTCCGGTCCCCCCGGCCCGCCGCCCCTACCGCTGCCTTCATGGGGAAAGACGTGCGACTCCCCTCGGGGTTGCAGGTGTCCGGAAAGTTTTTCCCGGGGCCGTGCACAGGGGCACTCGGAGGCCCCCGCCCGCCCGGCCGTCGGCCCGTCGGGGGCCCCGCGCCGCCTATTTCCGGGAACGGGCTGTGCGCGCCGCCGGGTTCCAGTTGAATAGGGGTCTGACGTGCGAAGACGTGCGGGGGTACGGGATGAGTCCTTCCAGCGGAACCGGGACCACTGTTCCCGGTGATCCGGGCGCGCCCGGGGGAGCCGTGCTGCTCGCCGCGCTGCTCGACGGCATGGACGCCGCACTGTGCGCGTTCGACGCGCACGGCACCATCACCCACTGGAACCGCGAAGCCGAACGGATCCTCGGATGGAGCGCGGCGGAGGCGGTGGGACGGCACGGCTTCGCCGGGTGGGCCGTGCGGACCGCGGACGCACAGGACGTGCGGAGGCGGCTGCTGGCCGCCATGGACGCGCCGGGCAGACAGGTCGACGAGTTCGCGCTGCTGCGCAAGGACGGCGGGCGCGTCCTCGTCAGGACCCAGTCGTCGGGGGTGCGCGGCGCGGACGGCAAGCCCGCCGGGGTGTACTGCGCGTTCAGCGAGGTGCACGCCCAGATCGATCTGGAGCGGTCCATCGCGCTCGGCGAGGCCCTCTTCGAGGACGCGTCCTGGGGTGTCGTCGCCGTCGACGTGGATCTGCGCCCGACCGTGGTCAACGCCTACGCGGCCCGGGCGCTGGGCGGCGGGCGCGCCTCGCTGCTGGGGCGCCCGCTGGGCGAGCTGGTCACGCAGGGCGTCGAGGAGCTGGAAGGAGCCCTGCACCACGTGCTCGCCGAAGGGGCGCCGCCCGCCCCGGCCGAGCTGTGGGTGACCCTGCGGGCCGGCGAGGGCGACCGGCGGCGCTGCTGGCGCAGCGGGTTCCTCCGGCTGTCCTCACCCCTCGCCGAGAAGCCGGTCCCCCTCGGGGTCGGCTGGCTGTTCCGGGACGTGACGGCGGCGAAGCTCGCGGAGCAGGAGGCGGACCTGGTGCGTTTCCGGTCCAGCCAGCTGCACCGGGCGGCGCGCCAGGCCGCCGAGTGCGAGGACCCGATGGAGGCGGCGACCTCGTCGCTGGACTACGCCCTGGCCGGGTTCGCCGACCACGTCGTGGTGGACCTGCTGGAGGGGGAGCGGCTCGTCCGGACCGCCGCGACGCCCTTCGACGCACCGGGCCCCTGCCTTCCGGTGTCGGGCGGCTCGATCCCGGTGGTGTACGGGGCGGGGCACCCCGCCGTGCAGGCGGTGGAGCGCACGGGCCCGGTCCGTGTCAGTGCCGGTCCCGGGGCGGACGACCGGTGGGCCGTGGAGCGGCGGTGGCCCCGTGACTCGGTGCACGCGCTGTGCGCGGTGCTGCGGAGCCGGGGCCGGACGCTCGGGGTGGTGACGTTCCTGCGGGCGGCGAACCGCAGCGCCTTCGGGCGCCCGGACGCCGTGTACGCGGAGAGCGTGGCGGTCCGGGTCGCCTCGGCCGTGGATCTGGCCCTGCTGACGGGTGGGGGCGGTACCCCGCCCTCCCCGCGGGGATGAGGCGAGAGCCGCCCCGCCCGGGAAATGGCCGCCCGTCCGCCCACCGGGGCGGCGCTGCGGGTGCCGGCGTGCCGACGGTGCCGGCCCACCGAAGGCCGGCGTCCCGAAGGTGCCGCTGGTGCCGGTTTCCCGCTAGTGCCGGTAGAAGATGCGGTCGCCGTACTCGCGCATCACGCGGCCGTTCCACTCGTGGCCGCCGTCCACGTTCCCCGACCGCAGCAGCGGCGGTTCGATCCCCCGGGTGACGAGCTCCTCCGCGGCGGTGGCCACCATCGCCTGCATCAACGCGCTGGTCACGACCGTCGAAGCGGGCGCGAACGGCGCCTCGACGCCCTCCGCGGTCAATTCCGCGTCCCCGATCGCGATCTTGCTGTCGACGACGATGTCGCAGTGGTCCCGCAGGAAGCCTCCCGAGGCGTGCCGGGAGCGTGTGCCCGCCGCGTACGCGACGGAGGTGACCCCGATGACCGTCAGGCCGAGCGCCCGGGCGTTCTGCGCCATCTCCACCGGCAGCGCGTTGCGCCCGGACAGGGAGATGATCACGAGGAGGTCGCCGGACGTGGCGGGGCTGGAGTCGAGAACGGCACCCGCCAGGCCGTTCACCCGCTCCAGGGCCGAGCCGAGCGTGGCGGGCATGACGTCGACGCCCACGGTGCCCGGTACCGCGAGCAGGTTCATCAGCGCCAAGCCGCCCGCGCGGTAGACGACGTCCTGGGCGGCGAGCGACGAGTGCCCGGCGCCGAAGGCGAAGAGCCGGCCGCCGGCGGCGACGGTGTCGGCGATCGCGGTGCCCGCGGCCGCGATGGATCCGGCCTCCTCGTCGCGCACACGCTCCAGCAGGCCGATCGCTGCGTCGAAGAACTGGCCGGCGAGCTTGCTGTCGCTCATCGAGGAGGCCTTTCCTGCGGAAGTGGGGGACCGTGTGCCGCGGATCACGTTGCGGTCTGGACCAGTGACCTGTCAATAGCGCTCCGGGGGCCCCGGGTGCCGGCCGCGACCCGGTGCGGCACGGTTGGCGGTGCCATGCGTCAGAATTGGTGCAGGGCCATCGCACGACGACTTCACGTCACAGCATCGAGGGGCACGAATGTCCGGACTGATCGACACGACGGAGATGTATCTCCGCACCATCCTCGAGCTCGAAGAGGAAGGCGTGGTCCCGATGCGCGCCCGGATCGCCGAACGGCTGGACCAGAGCGGTCCGACCGTCAGCCAGACGGTGGCGCGCATGGAGAGGGACGGGCTCGTCCAGGTCGCGGGCGACCGCCACCTCGAGCTGACCGACGAGGGGCGCCGCCTCGCCACCCGGGTCATGCGCAAGCACCGCCTCGCCGAGTGCCTGCTCGTCGACGTGATCGGTCTGGAGTGGGAGCAGGTCCACGCCGAGGCGTGCCGCTGGGAGCACGTGATGAGCGAGGCCGTGGAGCGCCGGGTGCTGGAGCTGCTGCGCCACCCGACGGAGTCTCCGTACGGCAACCCCATCCCGGGCCTGGACGAGCTGGGCGAGGAGGCGGAGTCCCACCCGTTCCTGGACGAGGGCATGGTGAGCCTGTCCGAACTCGATCCCGGCCCGGAGGGCAAGACGGTGGTGGTGCGCCGCATCGGTGAGCCGATCCAGACCGATGCCCAGCTGATGTACACCCTGCGGCGCGCGGGCGTGCAGCCCGGCTCGGTCGTCAGCGTGACCGAGTCGGCCGGCGGTGTGCTCGTCGGGTCCAGCGGCGAAGCGGCCGAGCTGGGCCCCGAAGTCGCCTCCCACGTCTTCGTCGCGAAGCGCTGAGCCGGGCGTCCCCTGGCGGGGGCCCGACGCGAGGGCGGTGCGGACTGCCGAATACCGGCCCTGACCAGCGCGGACGTCGTTTACGCGCCCTGTGGACGCCCTGTGTGAGCAGGGCGTCCACTGCGTTTGCGGGGCGCCGCACGGAGGTTGCAGTTGCAGACACCGGTGCAGATGCACGTGCAGAAGTGACCGGATACGGACCGCTTTCTGTTTTCCGTCCGGAATCGCAGCGCCCGGGCGAATCGCGTGCCAGGCTGTGGCCAGGCATATGACCTGAGGGCCGGCAGCGGCTGCCGCGCGGCCGGGGAGGGAGCGGGGAATGCGCCCGTCGCAGGGGCACGTGCGCCGCGGAGCGGGTGCCGGGTGCCCCGCCGCCCCTCCGGTCACGGACGCGGACCGGCCGACCGGCCCCGGAGCAAGGAGAAGGCCCCGGCACCTGAGGGTGCCGGGGCCGGTCCTCCCCTGCTCTGACCTGGAGCCCCGAGCTCTCGAAGTCAGTCCCTGCGGACCCCTGTCCCCGAGTGGTCCGCTCCCCGATGAAGATCTCCCCCCGGAGGCGGTCGTCAATCCTGAACGTCTGTCACTCGAACGTGGGGTGTTACGAGCCGGAACCCGGTTTTCGAATAAAGGTTCGATAGTCTGGCGGACGCGACTACGGGATGACCGAGAACCCGAAGGGGGTGCCCGAACCTATGGTGCGGCGCGTTGATGTGACCGGCTCCGACGGCGTCCGCCTCGCGGCCTGGGAGTTCGCCGATGTGCCGAAGGGGCGTACGCGGGCCGAGCGGGCGCCCGGCGTCCTACTGCTCCACGGGCTGATGGGCCGGGCCGCGCACTGGGCCTCTCCCGCCCGCTGGCTCTCCGAGCGGCACCGCCCGGTGGGGCTGGACCAGCGCGGCCACGGCCGCAGCGGGAAACCGGCCGACGGCCCCTACACCCGTGACGCGTACGTCTCCGACGTCGAGGCGGCGATCGAGCAGCTCGATCTCGCTCCCGTCACCCTCATCGGGCACTCGATGGGCGCGCTCACCGCCTGGCAGCTCGCCGCGAAGCGTCCAGACCTCGTCAAGGCGCTGGTCATCTGCGACATGCGGGCCTCCGCTCTGGGGGCGGCCTCGCAGCGGGAGTGGGAGGACTGGTTCGACTCGTGGCCCCTGCCCTTCGCCACGCTCGCCGAGGTGCGGAAGTGGTTCGGCGAGGACGATCCCTGGGTGGAGCGCCCCAACCCGTCCCGCGGTGAGTTCTTCGCCGAGGTGATGGCCGAGTCCGCCGACGGGTGGCGTCCCGTCTTCTCCCGTCGGCAGATGCTCGCGTCACGGGCCACCTGGGTCCACGACGCCCACTGGGACGAGCTCGCGCAGGTGCGGTGCCCCACGCTGGTCCTGCGCGGGATCGAGGGGGAGCTGGGCCGGGCCGAGGCGCAGGAGATGGTCCGCGTGCTGCCGCGCGGACAGTACGCCGAGGTCGCGGACGCCGGCCACCTCATCCACTACGACCAGCCGGAGGGCTGGCGCACGGCGGTGGAGCCGTTCCTGGAACAGCTCGCCGAGGACGTCCACGGCGACCGGGAGCCCGTCAGCCCCTGACCCGGAGGCTCCCGGCCGGGGTCCGGGCGGGACGCCGGGCAAGGGCCGGACGCCGGGCCCGGGCCGGGTGCCGGCGCCCTGCGCCCGGCCGTGTCCGCCGCCCGGCCGGCGGCTCAGCCCTTGCTGACGGCCGCGAGGATCTCCGGCAGCCGGTCCGCCGTGCGGGGCGCGGCCAGCCGCACCCCCGCCCAGCCGACGAGCGTCCCGTACACCGCTCCCACCGGAAGCAGCAGCCACAGCCAACCTTGGTGGTCCGCCACGTGGAGCCAGATCACCAGTCCGATCACGGGCGCGCTGATCAGCGCGGCGGCGACCATCCCGCCGAGGATGGAGACCCAGGCGAGCCCCGCCTGCCCCGGGGCCACGTTCTTGAACGCACCCTCCTGCGGGATCGAGTACGGGGTCAGCGCCGAGGCCATCGCCCCCGTCGCCAGCATCGCGCCGAGCAGGGCGAAGGACAGCCCCAGCGCCCCCGGCAGCCCGGACCAGTCACCGAGTACCGCCGCCGTCACCACGGTCACCAGCACCGTGTACGGGAGCGTGATCACCAGCAGGCCCAGCGCACGGGCACGCAGCTCCACGTAGGCGTCCCGGGTGGAGGAGATCGAGAGAGCCACCATCCAGAAGGCCGAGGTGTCCTGGCCGAACTGGTTGTACATCTGCATGCCGAGCATCCCGGTCGCGAACGACGCGATGTAGACCGACCCCGCCCCCTGCACGGCGTTGAGCACCGGCACGATCAGGCCGATCGCCAGCGCCGTCACCCAGGCCGCCTTGGTCTTCGGGTCCCGGGCGACGTAGCGCAGGCTCCGCTGCATCACCGTCCTCGTGCGTCCCTCGGGCAGCAGCGCCAGGAACCCGGAGCGTTCCGGTCCCGAGGCGCGTCCGCGGGCCGGGCCGGCGGCGGCGATCGTGGAGCCGTCCGGTGACGTCATCAGCTTCGTCAGGCTCCGCTGCCACAGCCACATCAGCGCCGCGAGGGCGAGCACCGCGAGCAGCAGCTGCCCCGCGGCCCTCCCGTACGCGCCGTCGGAGGCGGACGCCACCGCGCCGAGCGCCGACGACGGGGGCAGCCACCGCACCACGTCCGCGACCGGTTCGAGGGAGGAGAGCCCGCCCGCCCGGCCCAGGCGCTGGGCCCCGAAGTTCACGAACTGGATGCCCACCGCGATCACCAGTCCGCTGAGCACCGCGAGGTCGCGCCCCTTCCGCGAGCTGAGCAGCCGGATGTTGGCCGTGGCCACCGACCGGGCGAGCGCCAGGCAGATCAGCAGCGTCAGCGGCACGGCGATCACGCCCGCCACCACCGCGGCCGCACCGTGGGCCACCGCGATCACCGAGCCGAGGGCCAGGGCCAGCGTGAAGAGCGGGCCGATGCCTATCAGCGAGGCGACCAGCAGCGCCCCGATCAGCGGGCGGGGCCGCAGCGGCAGCATCACCAGCCGGCTCGGGTCCAGGGTCTCGTCGCCGCTGGGGAAGAACAGCGGCATCACCGCCCAGCCCAGCGCCACCACGGCGGTCAGCAGGATCACCAGGGTGCCCGCCTGTGCGTGGCCGCGCAGGGCGACCAGGCCGATCACCTGGCCCGCCGCGAACAGCAGGGTGACGACGAGGGAGGCCACGTAGGCGGCCCGCCGCCCGGACGACTGGCGTAGGCCGTTGCGCAGCAGGGTCAGCTTGAGCCGTACGAACACGGGGACGAGGCCCTGGCCCCGCACCGCCGGTACGGCGGCGTCCACGGGGGTGCCGAGCACCGTCATCGGGCACCGCCCAGCCAGTCCAGGGACTGCCCGGTGTCCCGGGTGTTCGCGCCGACCAGCTCCAGGAAGGCGTCCTGGAGCGAGGACGCCTCGCCGCGCACGTCGGCGAGCGTGCCGTGCGCACGGATACGGCCCGCGGCCATGACGGCCACCCAGTCGCAGAGGGACTCGACGAGCTCCATCACGTGGCTCGAGAAGACCACCGTCGCGCCGGACCGGGTGTAGCGCTCCAGGACACCCCGGATGGTCTGCGCGGACACCGGGTCCACACCCTCGAACGGCTCGTCCAGGAACAGGACTTCGGGATTGTGCAGCAGGGCCGCCGCCAGGCCGATCTTCTTGCGCATCCCGGTCGAGTAGTCCACGACCAGTTTGTGCTGGGCGCCGGCGAGGTCCAGGACGTCCAGCAGCTGGGTGGCCCGCTTGTCCACCTCGGCGCCCGGCAGACCCCGCAACCGCCCCGTGTAGGCGAGGAGTTCCCGGCCCGAGAGGCGCTCGAAGAGCCGCAGGCCCTCCGGGAGCACGCCGATCCGGGCCTTCACCTCGACCGGGTCGCGCCACACGTCGTGGCCACCGATCTCGATCCTGCCCATGTCCGGCCTGAGGAGCCCGGTCACCATGGAGAGCGTGGTTGTCTTCCCCGCGCCGTTGGGCCCCACCAGGCCGATGAACCTGCCCGCCGGCAGCTCGAGATCGATGCCGCCGACCGCGATCTGCTCCCCGAACCGCTTCCACAGCCCTCGTATCAGGACGGCGGGTGGCGGCGCCGGTGTCCCGCCGGTCTCGTCCGCTTCGCGCGTGTTGTCCGACTGGTCCGGCATGGCACTGCCTTTCGATATCCCCACGTGTGGGGACCACCCTACGAAACGCGGGCCCGGGCGTCGGCCGCCTCGCGTGCGCAGGCGTAGGCGAGCGGGCTGATCAGCTTCCGCGCGTCCGGCAGCCAGCGGTTGGCGTGGGTGGGGCGGCGGGCCCACTGGACGGCTCCGCGCCCGCCGACGCGGGTCGGGGGCGCCGCCACGTAGTGGCCCTCGCCCCGGCCGACCAGGTCGAGCGCCGCGGCGTCCCAGCCCAGCCGGCGGGCCAGGTCGCAGGACTTCGCGGCACCGCCGGGCAGGACGAAGAACACCATCCGGCGGTCCGGGGTGCGGATCACCGGACCCGGCGTGAGGTCCATCCGCTCCATCCGGGCCAAGGCCAGGAAACCCGCGGACTCCGGGACGTCGAGGGCGTCGAAGGCGCGGCCGGCCGGCAGGAGGACCGACGACCCGGGCTGCCCGGACCACATCCGCCGGGCGGCCGCGGCGCTGCCGGTCGCCCGGCCCGCCCAGTCGGGCCCGGTGGGGTGGGCGCCCGGGGCGGGGCAGTCGAGGTCCCCGCACGAGCAGCGTTCGCCCCCCTCCACCGCCTCGAGCCAGGTGCCGGGAACCACGTCCCAGTGCCGTTCCTCCGCATACCGCGCGGCCGCGCCCAGCAGTTGCTCACCCCGCTGCTGGGGGAACCGGGCGGCGTCCGTCACTCCGATGGGCTCTTCCACGACCGGCCCAACTCCTGGCGAAACCACGGGTTACGGGCGCACAGTGGGCCGTGGCGGTGGATCGGGTCCGCACACGGGGCGCACAGGTGCATGGACGGGGGCGCGCGTGCGGCACCGCCCCCGAGTCCGGGTAACCACTTGCAGGACTGTGCCAAGACGCTTGTCGCGGGGCGCTCCGACCCGCCGACTCCCGTCCCCGATACCGAATATGCGCATTTCTCGTGCAAGCGCCGGGCAGTGATCCCTCCACCGGTCACTGCGGTCCCAGGGGGAAACATGGCAGCCAGGCCTCTCGTCGCCCGCCAGCCGAACGAACGGCTCCAGACGCTCATCCAGGAGGCGGCCTGTTCCAACGCGGGTCTCGCCCGCCGCGTGAACATGGTCGGGACCGAGCGGGGACTCGACCTCCGTTACGACAAGACCTCCGTGGCCCGCTGGCTGCGCGGACAGCAACCACGCGGCAGGGCACCGGGGATCATCGCCGAGGCGCTGGGCCGCAAGCTCGGCCGTACGGTCACGATCGACGAGATCGGCATGGCCGACGGGAAGAACCTGGCCTCGGGAGTGGGCCTGCGGTTCGCCCCCACCGTGCTCGGAGCGATCGAACAGGTCTGCGAGCTCTGGCGCAGCGACGTGGGCCGCCGCGACCTCCTGGCGGGGTCGGCGGTCGCCGCCTCCGCCATGGTCGAGCCGAGCCGTGACTGGCTGATCACGGGCGCGGATCCGCAGGTGACGCGCACGGCGGGGGCCAGGGTCGGGATGCCGGACGTGGAGGCGGTGCGCGCGATGACCGCCGCGCTCGTCGACCTGGACCACCGGTTCGGCAGTGGCCACGTGCGGCCCGTCCTCGTGCACTACCTCAACAGCGTGGTGTCCGGGCTCCTCTCGGGTGCGTACCGGGAGTCGGTCGGCCGGGAGCTGTTCGGCGCGGTCGCCCGGCTCACCGAGCTCGCCGGTTACATGGCCGTCGACACGGGCCAGCCCGGTCTCGCCCAGCGGTACTACATCCAGGCCCTGCGCCTGGCCCAGGCCGCGGGGGACCGGGCGTACGGCGGGTACGTACTCGCCGCGTCCATGAGCCACCTCGCCGCGCAGCTCGGCAACCCGCGGGAGATCGCCCAGCTGGCCCGGGCGGCGCAGGAGGGCACCCGGGGGCGGGTGACCCCGCGTGCCGAGGCCATGTTCCACGCGGCCGAGGCCCGGGGGCACGCCCTGATGGGAGACGACCGCACCTTCCAGGTGGTGGCCGCCCGGGCGTCGGCGGCCCTGGACCGGAGCGATCCGGAGAGCGGGGACGACCCGGCGTGGATCGCCCACTTCGACGCCGGTTACCTCGCGGACGAACTCGCGCACTGCCACCGGGATTTGGGGCAGGCGGAGCCGGCCGCGCGGCGGGCCGGGGAGGCGCTGGCCGCCCTGCCGGCGTCGCGTACCCGCCGCCGGGGCATCGGCCTGGTGCTGCTGGCCACGGCGCAGCTGCAACGGCGCGAGGTGGAGGAGGCGTGCCACACGGGCCTGCGGGCCGTGGAGTTGCTGGGCACGGTGCGCTCCAGCCGGGGTGCCGAGTACCTCGACGACCTCCAGCAGCGGCTGGCGCCGTACGGGGACGAGCCCGCGGTCCGCGAGTTCGGTGCCCGGCTGGAACTGGCGGCCGCCTGACCTGGGAGAGGGCGGCCGGACCGGGTCCGGCGCCGCAGGGGTGCCCGGTGCCGTCCGCGGTGTGAAGGGTGGGTGAGTGCTCATGGGCGCTTGGCACGGGGCGGCGGCCACCCGATAGCGTGAGCCGACGATTCCGTTGGCTGACACGTAGGAGTCCCGGTGACGCAGAGCGGACAGGGTGACGAGCAGCAGCTCCCTGCTGTACGGCCCGCGCACGAAGGTGTCGTGCTGCCCGCGGAGGGTGGTGCCTGGGCCCCGGACGGGCCCGCGGGGGGCCCGCCGCCCGACGGAGCCGTCCCCGCGGGCGGACAGCCGTGGAGCGAGCCCTGGGGGCCGCAGGCCGCCCGGCCGGCCGGCCCGCCACCGGGACAACTGCCCCCCGAGCAGCCCCTGCCCGGCCCGTACGCGCCGCAGCCCGGGGCGTACGAGGCGCCGGGGCAGTCCTACGCCCCGCAGCAGCAGCCGTACCCGCCGCAGCAGTCTCACGGCCCGCACCAGTCGTACGCGCCGCAGCAGGACCCCTACCAGCAGGCCTACGCGTCGCAGCAGGACCCGTACCAGCAGGACCCGTACGGGCAGCGGTTCCAGCGACCCGGGCCTGCGCAGCACCAGCAGTACGGGCAGCCGCTGCCGCCCGAGGCCACCCCCGGCGGGGTGCCGGGCGGGGACGCCGACGCCACGCAGTACATCGCTCCCGTCCCCGGTGGCCAGGGGCCCGGCGGCCTGCCGCCCGGGAGCCGGGCGGAGTCCGGCGGGCACCAGGGCGGGCCCGGCCCGGCGGGTGACGCCGACGCGACCCAGCACATACCGCCGGTGCCGGGTGGCGCCCCGTACGGCATCCGGCCGGGCACCCCGGGCGACCGGCAGCCCCCCGCGGAGTTCGACAGCCTCTTCCGCGACGCGGAACCAGCGGGCGCCACCCAGCAGATGCCCCGCTTCGGCGCCGGTCCCCAGCAGCCGCCGCAGGGCCGGCCGCCGCAGCAGTCGCACCCCGGCGCGCACGGCCGGCCGCAGCCCGCTCCCCAGCCCTACCGGGCGGGGCCGCAGGGCCCGCACGGCGAGCAGGATCCCGGGGACCTCGGGCGGGAACCGCAGCGCCGCCGGTCCGCGCACATCCCGCTGATCGCCGCCGTCGTCGTCGGCTGCGCCGTCATCGGCCTCGGTGCCGGCGCGCTGCTCAGCGGCGGCGACGACACCTCCGGAGACGACAAGCAGCCGGTGGCCTCCCAGAGTTCGCCCGGCGCCGACCCCACCGCCCAGGCGCCGGCCGACCCCGCGAAGCCGCAGGCGGAGGCGCTCGACAAGCTGCTCGCCGACAGTAACAACAGCCGTGCGGCGGTGATCGGCGCCGTGGAGAAGATCAAGGGCTGTACGGCGCTCGACCAGGCGGCCGCCGATCTGGCGGGCGCCGCCACGCAGCGCCGCGAACTGGTGACCCGGCTGGAGGGGATCGCGGTGGACCGGCTCCCCGGCAACGCGGAGCTGAAGTCCTCGCTGACGAAGGCCTGGCACGCGTCGGCCGAGGCCGACGACCACTACGCGGCGTGGGCGAGGCAGGCCAAGAACGGCAAGAAGGTGTGCAAGGGAGGCAAGGCGCGGTCGACGGACGAGACGGCCAGGGCGGAGGCGTCGAGCGGTGAGGCCACCCGGTCGAAGCAGCAGGCCTCGGGCCTCTGGAACTCGATCGCGGAGAAGTACGGGCTGACGAGGAGGACCCCCCAGCAGCTCTGAGCCCGGCGGCCCGAAGGACTCCGGCGCGGTGGCCCGCGTCCGGAGGCCTCAGTGGAGACCGTGCCCCCGGAGCCGTGTCCGGGCGCCCACGAGCGGCGGACGCCACGATCGGCAGACCTCTTCCGGGCCCCGGGCCCCGTTCGGGGCGGAGGCCCCCGCCGCCGTGGTCCGGCGCCCGGTCGCGACCCGGGTGTCAGCGCCCGCGGCGGGCGTCCACCAGCGTCTCCGTGACGTCCACGAACCCCTTCCTCTCGGCGACCAGCCGCCCCCGGCGCACCACCTGGAACGTGACCTGCCCGTTGACGATGCGCGAGTACGCGGCCGTGCCGACCATGTCCTTGAAGCGCCAGCGCAGGACGGGTGTGAGTCCGCCGGTGTCCACCTCGGTGCCGCGGTTGAGGCTGACGCTGATCCCGCCGGCGGTGATCTCCGGCCGGTCCATCGCCTCGACGACCGCCTTGAGCGCCGTGTACGCGATCCAGGTGGTCTGCACACCGGTGTCCTGCGGGTCGATCCGGTTGTCACCGAACGCGAAGTCGCCGATCACCCGGCGCATGGGCGCCCAGCGGGCGTCCCCGGGTTCCGGGTACCAGCCGGTGACGTAGGCCCCCTCGAAGGGGCTGTTCCGCCCGCCCGTGCGGTCGATCAGCGGCTGCCCGATGCTGCCGAGCACGGACGAGACGCGTACCCGGCCACCCTCCGGTTCGAGGCGGCGGAACGAGTCGAAGAACGTCTCCGTCCCCCCGCCGAGCACGGCCGTCACGCAGCCGTCGGCCGCGTGGCCGAGCGCCTCGGCCGCCTGGGCGTCGTACGAGGTGGCCCCCTCCTGCGCCCTGATGTCGTGGGAGGAGGGGAGGCCGGCCCGGGTGAGGCTGCTGTCCAGCAGGCCGGGCATGCTGTCGCCGACCAGCGAGTCGGGCCGGACGAGGGAGACCCGGTCGCACCGCGCGGCCAGCTGCTCACCGTTGCCGGCGACGAGCGCCGGCTGCCCGCCGTTGACGGGGTAGGAGAGATAGCTGGTGAACTCGTCGGCCGAGGCGCCGTAGCCCCCGATGTACGGGATGCCGGCCGCTTCCAGCGGGGCAAGGAAGGCCCGCCCGTGCCGGCTGTAGGAGCCGACGACGGCCGCCGCGTCCGCGTCGACGGCCCGGCGGGCGCACCGCGACGCGCCGGTCGCGGTGTCGCCCTCGTCGCAGGTGAGCACCCGCAGCTCGTGCCCGTCGATCCCGCCCCGCTCGTTGACCCAGGCGGCGAAGGTCCGCGCCATGGCCGGTATGCCCGCCCTGTTCACCGCTTCGGCGCCGGACGCGCCGGGGGCCCAGGTCATGACGGTGACGGGCTCCCTGGCATCCCCCGGCGTCCCGGGCAGGACGCCGCACCCGGCCAGCAGCGCGCCGGCCACCGCCGCGCATGTCGGCAGCCTGAGAGTGCGGGGGGAGCTGAGGCGTCGCCATCCGGTCATGAGCATGGACCTTCGCGCGTCACCCGTAACGCCGAGGTGCGTCCCCCTCGACACCCGGTGACGCACGGGTGAATTCCGGGGGGCCGTGCGTCACCGCCGGACGGGAACGTACGATCGACGATCGTGCAGCAAGGTTCGGAGAACTCTTCCCGTCGCGGCCGTCGCTCCTCCACCATGGGCGGCATGCCGCTCAACGACATGCCGTGGTGGCGCTGGCGCAGCAACGTGCGCTCGGCGCTGCACATGCTCTCCGACCCCGTCTTCCACCAGCAGTGCTGGCTGCCCGGCCAGGAAGGGTACGGTGACGTCACCGACGCCGTGTACCGCCTGGTCGAGGACACCTGGCTGGACAACTGGTCCGCCGAGAAGTACGTGGGCACGATCTTCCGGGACTCCGCCGAGGCCGCCCTCGTGGACGTCGCCGCCCTGCGGGTGCTGCGCATCATGCACCAGGTCGGCGCGGACGCACCCGTCTCCGCCTACCTGGAACACCCGGGCTGGCCGGAGGCCGTCCTGGCCGCACGCGAGGCCCACGTGACGCTCGCGGGCAACGACGGCGAGGACCCCGACATCCCGCCGCGTTCCCTGGACGTGCTCCGCATGATGACCGGTTCGGCCTGACCCGCGGGTGGTGTGGCACCCTACGGGGATGACCGCGCCGCAGCCTGCCGAACCCGTTCCCGCCGCTGCCTCGGACGCCGCCGCCGAGCAGTACGTCCTCACGCTCTCGTGCCCCGACAAACAGGGCATCGTGCACGCCGTGTCGAGTTACCTCTTCATGACCGGCTGCAACATCGAGGACAGCCAGCAGTTCGGTGACCACGACACCGGTCTCTTCTTCATGCGCGTCCACTTCTCGGCCGGCTCCACGGTGGACCTGGACAAGCTGCGGGCCAGTTTCGCCGCCATCGGGGACGCGTTCCGGATGGACTGGCAGATGCACCGTGTCGCGGACCGGATGCGGGTCGTGCTGATGGTGAGCAAGTTCGGGCACTGCCTCAACGACCTGCTCTTCCGGTCCGGCATCGGCGCGCTGCCCGTCGAGATCGTGGCCGTCGTCTCCAACCACACGGACTTCGCCGAGCTCGTCGCCTCGTACGGCATCCCTTTCCGGCACATCCCGGTCACCCGGGAGAACAAGCCGGAGGCGGAGGCGCGGCTGCTGGAGCTGGTGCGCGCGGAGAACGTCGAACTGGTGGTGCTCGCCCGCTACATGCAGGTGCTGTCGGACGACCTGTGCAAGCAGCTGAGCGGCCGGATCATCAACATCCACCACTCCTTCCTGCCGAGCTTCAAGGGTGCGAAGCCCTACCACCAGGCCCATGCGCGCGGTGTGAAGCTGATCGGCGCGACCGCGCACTACGTGACGGCCGATCTCGACGAGGGGCCGATCATCGAGCAGGAGGTCGAGCGCGTCGGCCACGGCGTCACCCCCGACCAGCTAGTCGCCGTCGGCCGCGACGTCGAGTGCCAGGCCCTGGCGCGCGCGGTGAAGTGGCACGCGGAGCGGCGCATCCTGCTCAACGGCCGTCGCACGGTGGTCTTCGCGTAGGGCGCGCACCGGGCCGGCGCCGGCGGGCCGCGCGCGCGGGCCGCGTACTCGCCGGCCTCGTGGTCACAGTCTGCTGAGGGACGCGGCGGCGAAGAGCACGTCGCGGATGGCCTCGCGGTCGCCCTCCTGCCCGGCCGCCGCCTCCTCCGGCGGGACGTGCCCGGCGACGAGCCGGCAGAACTCCACGCCGTCGAGCGCCACCTGCGCCACCGCGTGACCCGGGGAGCCCACGGCGGCCGGCGAGTCCAGCGGGACGTACCAGTCGCCGCCGCCGCGTCCCTCGATCTCCAGGTGCAGCGAGCGCCCCGGGGAGCCGGCCGTCGCCAGTTCCCGGGCCGGTGCGGCCAGGCCCGTGCGGCGGCGCCCGGCGAGGGTGGCGGGCAGCAGCCGGGCCGCCAGGTCGATCATCCCGTGCAGGTGGGCGGCGGCCGGCGGCTCGTACGGGTAGTGCACGGCGTCCGCGATGTCGCCGCCGTGGACCCAGCACTCGAAGGCCCGCTCCAGGAGCGCGTCCCGCAGCGGCAGGGCGAAGTCCCCGTACGGTACCGAGAGCTCCGCCACCCCGCGGCCGGCGAACGAGACCGTGCGCACGAGCGTGTGGCTCTGGTCGCGCCACGGGTCCCGGACGGCCCTGGTGGGCGGCCGGGTACGGGCCGCCCACCAGCTCTCGGTGCGCGAGGTCGGAGTCGGCGGCTTGTCACCGCTCCCCAGCGGGTCGTCCAGGCCGAGGGCCGCGGAGACCAGGCCGTCGACGGTCATGAGGTGCCCGATCACTCCGGCCACCGTCGTCCTGCGGCCGACCGGTCGCTCGCCCTCGAACCACTTCAGCCGGACCGGAGCGTGCCACTCGGAGTCCCTGATGTCCCGCAGCAGCGCGTCCAGCCTGGCGGTCTCGGCGTCGTACGGAGCGGCCCAGGACGGCACGGGGACGCGCGCCGGCCGGCGGCCCAGGCAGGTCTCCAGCACCCGGGCCCGCAGCATCGGGTCCAGATCCAGGCTGCCGTCGGTGTGCAGCAGCCCCACCGCGTCCCGCAGCCGCAGCGCCTCGTCGGCGCACGGGGCGCAGGAGGTCAGGTGCTCCTCGACCGCCGCCGTCTCCTCGGTGGAGCAGGCGGCCAGCGCCCAGGCACCGAGGAGGGAGGCGAGGACCGTGTGGGGCAGGGCCGCGACCGGCTCACGGGCC
>NZ_JBEXWB010000029.1:0-38792 GCF_040629645.1 Streptomyces sp. NPDC005899
CCCGGCCTGCCCGCGGCGCCCGGCTTCCCTGCGGCGCCCGGCCTCTCCGTGTCTACCGGCCTCCCCGCAGCGCCCGCGACGCCACCTCAGCCGCCCAGGGCGGAGCCGCCCAGCTCCTTCGCCGCCTCCGTCAGGTCCTTGGCCGTGTCGATCGCCCGCCAGTACGCCCCGTGCGGCAACGGGAACCCGGCCAGCCGGCGCTCCCGTGCCAGCCGGGGGAACGTCGTCCTCTCATGGTCACCGCGGTCCGGCAGCATCGCCGTGAAGGCGGGCGAGAAGACGTACACGCCCGCGTTGATCAGGTAGGGCGACGGAGGCGACTCGATGAAGTCGGTGATGTGCCCGAAGGCGTCCGTCTCCACCGCACCCCACGGAATGCGCGGGCGGGCCAGGGCCAACGTCGCGACGGCGTCCCGCTCCGCGTGGAACGATGCCATCTCCCGCAACGAGAAGCGGGTCCAGATGTCCCCGTTGGTCGCGTACCAGGGCGCCGACGCGTCGGGAAGCCGGGCCGCGGCATGCTTCAGACCGCCGCCCCGGCCCAGGGGCTCGGTCTCGACGACGGTCGTGACGCGCAACGGGAGCACGGCCGAGGCCAGCCACTCCTGCAACACGCCGGCGAGATGGCCGCACGAGACCACGGCGTCGGTGACCCCCTCGGCGGCCAGCCAGGACAGCTGATGGCCGATGATCGGGGTCCCGGTGCCCGGGATCTCGACCATCGGCTTGGGGCGGTCATCGGTGTACGGGCGCAGCCGCGAGCCCTGACCACCCGCCAGGATCACGGCCTGCGTCGGAAACGTATGCATGCGAGGCACGATATGCCGTGCCCCCGCACGCCCCGCTCAGCTGAACTGCGCGACGCCCGAGGCGAACGACGTGTCGCACACCGGACGGGAGAAGCGGTGCGCACGCGTCGGACCGTACTGGTCGACGGCGGCCTTGCCCAGCGCCTTGGCGATGGACATGCAGTGCTTCGCCAGCGACGGCCGGGCCTCCACCGTGCGCTGGAGGTGCGTGAGTGCGACACCCGGGTCCTCGTCCCGCAGCTCCAGGAGGAGCTTGTCGCGAAGGAGGTCCTGCGGAGCGCGCGCCTTGGCGCGCTTGGACACGGTCTCGGAGGCAGCGGTCAGCAGCTGGGTCTCGGTGTCCTGCCCAGACCACTGCACGCGGGTGACCGCGAGGGTCCCGGACAGGACCATGACGACGGGCAGTACGAGAGCGAGGGTTCGGCCGATTCGGCGCGCGGTGTGGGTCACGCAGGCGAGCGTAGCGGTCCGTGACGACGGGGCGACATTTCGTCACCCCTACGGGGGAGGGTTCGACCGGATCTTTCGAATCCGATGTTGACGAAGGCGGGCGGAACGCCCGCTGTGCCTGGGGATTCGGCGTCCCTCCGGTCCGAAACCCCCACCGGCCGGCCGCCACGCGAACGGCCCCGCGTCCCTGTCGGGAACACGGGGCCGAAGCGCACGGGCGGGGTCAGACGGTCAGACGCTCCCCGGTGGACGTCGCGAAGACGTGCAGCTCCTCGGGGCGCGGGACGACGTGCAGCTCGGTGCCCTTCTCCGGGACGGCACGGCCGCCGACACGGACGACGAGGTCCTTGTGCTCGCCACCGACCTGCGCGGCACCGTAGACGAAGCCGTCGGCGCCGAGCTCCTCGACCACGTTCACGGAGACGGCCAGACCGGCGGGGGCGCCGGAGGATGCCTTGGACAGACCGGTCGCGGCGGCGCCACCGTGCTCGACGATGTCGAAGTGCTCGGGGCGGATGCCGACCGTGACGGTGCGGTCGCCGCGGTCCGCGGCGGCGGACAGCGCCGCGCGGGAGACCGGGACGACGCTGTTGCCGAACATCACGCCACCGTCGGTGATCGGGACCTCGACGAGGTTCATCGCCGGGGAGCCGATGAAGCCGGCCACGAAGAGGTTCGCCGGGCGGTCGTACATGTTGCGCGGCGAGTCGACCTGCTGGAGCAGACCGTCCTTCAGGACCGCGACCCGGTCGCCCATGGTGAGGGCCTCGACCTGGTCGTGGGTCACGTAGACGGTGGTGATGCCGAGGCGGCGCTGCAGGGACGCGATCTGCGTACGCGTCGACACACGGAGCTTGGCGTCGAGGTTCGACAGCGGCTCGTCCATGAGGAAGACCTGCGGCTCACGCACGATGGCGCGGCCCATCGCGACACGCTGGCGCTGACCACCGGAGAGGGCCTTCGGCTTGCGGTCCAGGTAGTCGGTGAGGTCCAGCATCTTGGCGGCCTCTTCGACCTTCGCCCGGATCTCCGTCTTGTTGATCCCGGCGATCTTGAGCGCGAAGCCCATGTTGTCCGCGACGGTCATGTGCGGGTACAGCGCGTAGTTCTGGAACACCATGGCGATGTCCCGGTCCTTCGGGGGCAGGTGCGTGACGTCGCGGTCACCGATGCGGATCGCACCGCCGTTGACGTCCTCGAGGCCCGCGAGCATGCGCAGGGAGGTGGACTTGCCACAACCGGAGGGACCGACGAGGACGAGGAACTCGCCGTCCTCGATGTCGATCTCGAGCTGGTCCACGGCCGGCTTCGTGGAGCCGGGGTAGACGCGGGACGCCTTGTCGAACGTGACACTGGCCATGGCTGTTCTTCTCCTCCACCGGCAGGAACGTGCCGGACGATCCGAGTAAGGGAGTGACTGGTCCACTGGAGTGAACCTGCAGTGACGCTACCTGGCGTTTTGGGATCTGTCAGTAGTTTCCGGCGGGGAAGTCCGCCGGCAGAGCACCGCACTTTTGACCATGTGCAGACGTGGACAGAGCGCCGGACTTCCGGCCCCTCCGATCGCAGCACTTCCTGCTTCAGCACCCGCCGCCGGCCGGACACGCCCCTGAGGGGCACCTCCGCCCGGTCTTACATGGGCTCCACGGGCATCACGACCGGCGGCCCGCCGGCCCGCACCGCACCTCTTCACGCAGTGGGCAGCATGTCCGCCGGATCAGATGCCCTGATCACCGGTGGCGGCACCCGTCCGGGCGGCTGCGCGGAGGTCACCAGCCGGTACAACCGCATCCCTTCCTCCCGGAGATTGCGCGCGGCGTTCACGTCCCTGTCATGCGCAGCGCCGCACTCGGGGCACGACCACCGACGCACCGATACGGGGAGCGGCGGACCCTTCACGTGGCAGTCGGCACACCTGCGTGTCGAAGGGAAGAAGCGGTCGACGATCACCAGCGTCCGCCCGTACCAGGCGCACTTGTAGCGCAGCTGCCGTAGCAGCTCACCCCAGGCGGCGTCGATGATCGACCGACGCAGCCCCGCCCTCCGCCGGCGCCCCTTTCCGAGGGCCGGCCGCAGCAGGTTCACGATGGCCAGATCCTCCACCACGAGCACTTGGTTCTCGCGCACGAGGCGGGTGGTCAACTGGTCCAGCATGTCCCTGCGCACGTCGCTGATCAGCGCATGGAGCCGAGCGATGCGCTCCCGGGCCTTACCCCGGTTCGCGGAACCCTTCTTCTTCCGGTGCAGCCTCCGCTGCAACCGCGCCAGCTCTTCCTCGTACTTCCGCAGCAGCCGTGGGTGCTCCACCTTCGTCCCGTCGTCCAGCGTCACCAGCGCTGCCAGACCGAGATCGATACCTACCGCTCTCGGCTCACGGCCTCCCGGCAGGAACGCGCCGGGCAACGGTGCGATCCGCTCTTCGACCAGGACGGAGACGAAATACCGACCGGCTCGATCCCGAGTCACGGACAACTTCACCGGGTCGATGCCCGCCGGCAGTGGCCGCGACCACCGCACGGCGAGTGGATCCGACTGTTTGGCGAGCGTGAAGTGCCCCGTACCCGGAAGCTCCGCGTCCTCCACCCACCGGAAACCCGTCCGTACGTACGTCGCGGTGTCCCGCGAGCGGTGCTTCCTCTTCCGCTGTGGATACTTGGCCGACTGCTTGAAGAAGCGTGTGAACGCCCCGTCCAGGTGGCGCAACGACTGCTGCAGCACTGTCGACGACACCTCGCGCAGCCAGCCCGTCCCCGGCGCCTGCCGCCACCCCGTCAACGCACGGCGCGACTCGGCGAAACCCACCGACACCCGGTGCTGCTCCCAGGCGCCGGCTCGCAGAGCCAGGCCCTCGTTGTAGACCCAGCGGCAGGCCCCGAAGGTCTTCTCCAGCTGCTCGGCCTGTGGCGCAGTCGGGTAGAAGCGGTAGCGGTACACGCGCTGCCGGGTGCCGGGCTCCTTGGCCCGGCTCCTCACGGCAGTCGGTGCGCGGTCGTGATGCTTCCTGCGGTCCGCTATGTGCAGGGCGTCGCGTTTGATGCGCCTGGCCTCTGCGCCCGTCACCCGCACCGGCTGTTCCGTCGCGTCCGTCATGCCCGCCCCCTCCGGCTGACCGATATGCGGAACAGCACGTCAGTCCTCCTAACGCACAGGTGGTCGGATGGTCACGGTGGCGAGGCAACTCCGTGGAGCGGGAGGCGAGCCGCTGTGTAGAGTGAGGGCTGCTTGCGCCTGCGGTTCTTTCGTGCGCGCGCTGCCGCCTTAGCTCAGTTGGCAGAGCAGTAGCCTTGTAAGCTTCAGGTCGTCGGTTCGATTCCGACAGGCGGCTCCAATGCCAGGTCAGCGCCATGCTGGCCTGGTTTTTTGTGCCCGGGCCGCGATGTCGCCGCAGATCGGCCACTCGCCGGACAGCGGCGTTTCCCTCCGTGTAAGACATGTGCAGGAAACGTGGAGACGGGTGGGGGGCGCGGCAGATGAGTCGTCGGTCGAATGGTCTGGTCGGTGCGTGGGCGGAGTCCCAGCGACAGCTCCAGAGACAGCATGAAGCGCAGCATCGCGCCGCTGCACAGGCCGCGCGCGAGCAGGAGCGTGCGCGACGGGCCCATGAGCGGGACATGGCGCGGCTGCACCGGGAGCAGCAGGCCGAGTACCGGCGTCGGCGCGAGGCGGATGCGAGGCAGCGTACGGAGGAGCTGGACGCTCGCGTCGGCATGCTGGAGGGGCTGCTGGCGGCCGGTTCGCGCGTGCCGGCGTTCCGGACCGCGTCACTGGCGCGCGCAGAGGACGTCGAGCCGTTCGCCCCGGGGCAGTTGGCCCTTCCTGTCCGCATGCCGGATGTGAACCGCTACCAGGCGCAGGGTGGCTGGACCGCTGGGAGGCGGGCGCAGGCGCAGCAGGAGGCGCAGGCTCGGTACCAGCAGGACTGGCAGGCCGCGCAGGCGGCCGAAGTGCAGCGGCAGCAACAGCTCGCGCTGTACCGGCGTCAGTACAACGACTGGGCCGAGGGGCAGTTGGGTGAGATCCGTCGGCACAATGCCGGTGTCGCCGAGATGGCTGTGGCACTGCGGCAGGGCGATGTGGACGCGGTGGTGCAGTACTTCTCGGCTGCGCTGTACGCCTCATCGGCATGGCCGGCGGACTTTCCCCGGCAGGTGACGGCTGCGTTCGATCCGGCGGGCAGGCAGCTGGTGCTGGACTGGGAGTTGCCGGGTCTGGCGGTCGTGCCCGAGTCCAAGGCCGTCCGGTACCTGGTGGGGACGGACCAGGAGAAGGAGACGCCTCGGCCCGCCGGCCAGCGGAGGGCCCTGTATCGGGACGTTCTGGCTCAGTCCATGTTGCTCGTGCTGCGGGACGTGTTCGCGGCGGACGAGTTCCGGGTCGTGGAGTCCGTGGCCCTGAACGGCTTCACGGATGACGTGGATCCGGTGACAGGGCGGCCGTCGGCCGTGTTCCTGAGCACGGTGATGGTGTCGCGCGCCGAGTTCGCCGAGTTGAACCTGCAACAGGTCAGCGCTGTCGACTGCCTGGTGGAGGGACTGCGGGGCCAGTTGTCGACGCGTCCCGATCAGCGGGTGGCCGTGCGGCCGGGCCGGGTGCCGGGCGATCTGGGGTCAGGCGCGGTGTCACACGGTGGCGGCGGGGATCCGGACCTGCTGGAGATGGATCCGATCGCGTTCGAGGGGCTGGTGGCCGAGCTGTTCCGGGCGCGGGGGATGCGCGCGGTGACGACGCAGCGGTCGAATGACGGTGGTGTCGATGTCGAGGCGCTGGATCCTGACCCGATCAGCGGCGGGAAGATCATCGTGCAGGTGAAGCGCTACCGGAACACCGTCCCCCCGAGTGCGGTGCGTGACCTGTACGGCACGGTGCAGGGCGCGGGCGCCAACAAGGGCGTGTTGGTGACGACGTCCGGCTTCGGGCCCGGTTCGTACACGTTCGCCAACGGCAAGCCCCTGACCCTTGTGTCGGGTACGGAGCTGGTCGACCTTCTGGGCCGTTGTGGTCTGCGGGGGAGGTTGTCGACGGGCGAGGGAGGTGCCGTTGTGCCTGCTCAGCGGTTGTCGCCGGTCGGTGAGCAGGAGCCGGGTGGTGATCACAACGTGCTGGGCATGACGTGGTCGGGCGACGTGAAGCTGGATGTCTGCGCACTGGTGTGCCGTGGTGGCCGGGTGCTCAGCGACGATCACTTCGTCTTCTTCAACAACCCTCGGACCCCTGAGGGCGCGGTGCGGGCCGTACCCGGGTTCGCGGGGGACAGGGCGGCCGTGCGGGTGGCGTTCGACGCGCTGCCGGCCGCGGCGGACCGCGTGGTCCTCGTGGCTGCCGTCGACCCGGAGGCGGACCCCGGTGGGGACCTCGCGGGCTTCACCGACGCCGGGATCCGGCTGCGGGACGCGGCAGGTGTGGAGCTGGAACGTCTGGAGGTGTCCGACGGCCGGGCGGGTGAGGTGGCGCTCGTACTCGGGTCGTTCCGGTTGCGGGGTTGCGGTGACTGGGAGTTCGTGGCCGGGGGGAAGGGCTACCCCGGCGGGTTGGGGGCCTTGGTACAGGAGTACGGCATCGAGGTGGCGTAGCGGCTCCGCTCCTGCCGCGTCGACGACCTTTCTGCCGTTGTCGTCCATCGGGCAGGCCGCCGGCGGACGATGAATCTAGTGCCGCCCCGAGATCCGGTTCGCGAGCCTGGCGAGGGGGTCTGTGGCCGGGCTGGACGAGGTGGTCTCGCGGCGGTCGGCGGTGCGGTAGGCCGCGTACAGGGTGTGGACGCCGAGCCAGCGCAGGGGTTCGGGTTCCCAGCGGCGGACCTTGTGGTCGACCCAGGGGAGGGCGGTCAGGTCGGTGGGGCCGGCCTGGCCGGAGTCCTGCTGGATGAGGTCGCGCAGGGTGCGGGCGGCGAGGTTGGCGGTGGCGACGCCGGAGCCGACGTAGCCCCCGGCCCAGCCGAGGCCGGTGGAGCGGTCCAGTGTGACGGTGGCGCACCAGTCGCGCGGGACGCCGAGCACGCCGGACCAGGCGTGGTCGATGCGGGTGCCCGCGGTGGTGGGGAAGAAGCGGACCAGCAGGTCGCGCAGGGCGTCGATGGTGGCGGGCTGCGTGCGGCCGTCGTTGTCCGTGGCGGAGCCGTAGCGGTAGGGGATGCCGCGGCCGCCGAGGGCGATGCGGTCGTCGGCGGTGCGCTGGGCGTACATGTAGGCGTGGGCGGTGTCGCCGAGGGTCTCGCGGCCGTCCCAGCCGATGGTGTCCCAGAGGGACCGGGGGAGGGGCTCGGTGACGATCATGGAGGAGTTCATGGGGAGCCAGGTGCGCTTCTGGCCCTTGATGTTCGCGGTGAAGCCCTCGGTGCAGCGCAGGACGTAGGGGGCGCGGACGGTGCCGTACGGGGTGACGGCGTGCTTGGGCTTGATCTCGGTGACGGGGGTCGACTCGTGGATCGTGACGCCGAGGGCTTCCACGGTGTCGGCGAGGCCCTTGACCAGCTTGGCGGGGTGCAGGCGTGCGCCGTGCGGGGTCCAGCTGGAGCCGACGGCTCCGGTGACGTGGACGCGCTCGGCGGTTTCGCGGGCGCCTCGCAGGACGCGGTCGGTCTCGCCGAAGGCGATCTCCACGGAGTGGAGGTCCTTGAGGCGGGCGAGCTGGGCGGGGGTGCGGGCTATTTCGAGGACGCCGCCGTGGTGGATGTCGGCGTCGATCTGCTCCTCGGCGGCGATGCGGATGACTTCGCCGACGGTGTCGTTCATGGCCTGCTGGAGGCGGACGGCGGCGTCGTGGCCGTGCAGCCGGGCGTAGCGGTCGCGGCCGGCGATGCCGTTGTAGAGCCAGCCGCCGTTGCGGCCTGAGGCGCCGTAGCCGCAGAACGCGGCCTCCAGGACGGTGATGTTGAGGAAGGGGACGGCCTTCTTGAGGTAGTACGCCGTCCAGAGCCCGGTGTATCCGCCGCCGACGATGCAGACGTCGGCGGTGGTGTCGCCGGGGAGGGGTTCGCGTGGGGCCGGGGTGCCCTGGTGTGCGTACCAGAACGATATGCCGCCGTTGACGGTACTGACGGTGCTCATGTGTCCCCTGCTTGTCCGTGTGCAGCCGAGTCGCTGGCAGGACGTTACTGCGTGCGCGGGGGTTCCGTCCCGCCGCGGCCGTACGCTCGAGAGGTGATCGAGGTTCCCGAGGAGTTGGCCGCCGGCCAGTGCGCTCACAACGGTGAGTCGGGGCGGGCGTTCGTCGCCGCGTTGCCTGGTCTGGCGGAGAGGTATCTGGAGGAGTGGGGGCTGCGCCTGGACGGGGCGGCGATGTACGGGATGTGCGCGTTGGTGCTTCCGGTGGTGCGGGAGGGAGACGGGCGGCGGACTGCGCTGAAGTTGCAGGCGGTGGACGAGGAGACGGTGGGGGAGCCGGTCGCGCTGCGGGCCTGGGGGGAGGCGGGGGCCGGGGCTGTGGTGCTGCTGGAGTACGACCCGGAGACGGGAGCCATGCTGCTGGAACGGCTGGACGAGCGGCGGCCGTTGACCGGGGTGGTGGATGCGCGGGAGGCGGTGCGGGTGCTGGCGGGGTCGTTGGCCCGGCTGGTGCGTGTACCGGCTCCGGTGGGCCTGCGGCGGCTGGGGGATGTGGCGGCGCGGATGCTGGAGGCGGCCCCGGTGGCGGTGGGGTCGTTGGCGGAGAAGGACGAGCGGCGGCTGCTCCTGGACTGTGCCGGGGCGGTGCGCGAGGTGGCGGGTGAGCCGGGGGACCGGTTGCTGCACTGGGATCTGCACTACGCCAACGTTCTGGCCGGGCGTGCGGAGGAGGGCCGGGGCGGCGAGTGGGTGGTGCTCGATCCGAAGCCGCTGTCCGGGGACCCGGGGTTCGAGTTGTTCCCGGCGCTGGACAACCGGTTCGACGCCTCCGAGGTGCGGTGGCGGTTCGATCTGCTGACGGACGTACTGGGCCTTGACCGCGAGCGGGCGCGTGCGTGGACGCTGGGGCGGGTGCTGCAGAACGGTCTGTGGGGGATCAGGCGTGGGGCGGTGCGGCTGCCCGCGGACCACGCGGAGATCGCGCGGCGGTTGCTGGGGCGGAGCTGAGGGGCGGGCGTGCGGCCCGCGTGTCTAGGGTGCGTCCATGATTCGTTTCGCTACCGCAGAAGATGTTCCGGTCATCCACGCCATGGTCCGGGAGCTGGCCGATTACGAGAAGGCGCTCCACGAGGCGAACGCCACCGAGGGGCAGTTGCGTGAGGCGCTGTTCGGGGAGCGGCCTGCGGCGTACGCGCATGTCGCCGTGTCGGACGAGGACGGCGAGGTGGTCGGCTTCGCCCTGTGGTTCCTGAACTTCTCGACGTGGCGCGGGGTGCACGGCGTGTACCTGGAGGATCTGTACGTGCGTCCGGAGCGGCGTGGTGGTGGGTACGGGAAGGCGCTGTTGCGGGAGTTGGCGCGGGTCTGTGTGGAGCGGGGCTACGGGCGGCTGGAGTGGTCGGTGCTGGACTGGAACGCTCCGTCGATCGCGTTCTACGAGTCGCTGGGCGCGCGTCCGCAGGACGAGTGGACGGTCTACCGGCTGACGGATGACGCGCTGCACGGGTTGGGGGCGGGCGCGTAGGGCGTCGAGAGCAGTGGTCGCGGTTGTCCGCGGCGGGGAGTGGGCGGTCGGTCCGGGTCGGTGCCCGCGCCGCAACGTGGCTTTGTTTCGCCTGAGTTCGGCCTTTCCGGCCGGGTAGCCTGGGCCCATGCACCTCCCGTGTCCGGGAGCAAGGGGCGCCGGCCCCGGCGGAGGGATTAGGGGTTCTTCGCCGGGGCCGGTCCCCTGTTCGGGCAAGGCGGTGGCCCCCTGCCGCCTTGGCGGTGAGCCGTCGGTTCGCCGTTGTCCCGGATGAGGAAGGTGCAAGATGGCCGCACAGGGCAAGGAGTCGTGGTTCAGGGAACTGGCCTCGAAGTTCGCGGTCGCGCTCGCTGTGAAGGCGCTGTGGGCGGCGATCACGAGACTGGTTCTCCGCGACGACGCCTGAGTACGTGCTGTCCGGCCGGTCCTAGGAACCCCTTGCCAGGGCCGGCCGTCCCCGCCATGCCCTGCCGCCCGCCTCGGTGCCACCCGCGTTCGCGCCCCTGCCGTGCGCTACCCGCCCTGCGCCGCCTGGTGTCGATGGTTTGTCCGGTGCTTCTCCCGTCCTGGCGGAGCCGGTCGTGTGATCGGCTGACGGGCTCTGTCGGTGGTGTGCGTCACGATGGGGGCATGGCAGGGAGAGGCAGTACAGGTCGCAGGGGTGCGGGGGCGGACGGGAAGGGTGCGGTGGCGTCGGCACGGCGGCCGGAGGTCCGGTTGCCGCCGCTCGTCGCGTACGCGGGTGAGGGGCTGGAGCCGGACGGGGATTACGACGGTGTGCGGTTCGAGGAGACCGAGCTGGCGGATGCCTCGGGGCCGGGTGCGCGCTTCATGGACTGTGAGCTGCGGGGGTGCGGTCTGGACCGGGCGGAGCTGGTGCGGGCCAGGTTCGTCGACTCGGTGCTGACGGGTGTCCGTGGTGTGGGCACGGATCTGTCGGAGGCGTCGCTGCGGGACGTGGAGATCGTGGACGCCCGGCTGGGCGGGGCGCAGCTGCACGGTGCGGTGCTGGAGCGGGTGCTCGTGCGCGGTGGGAAGATCGACTATCTGAATCTGCGCAGGGCGCGGCTGAAGGACGTCGTCTTCGAGGGGTGCGTGCTGTCCGAACCGGATTTCGGGGGCGCGCACCTGGTGCGGGTGGAGTTCCGTGACTGTGTGCTGAGGCGGGCGGACCTGAGCGCTGTGCGGATGGAGTCGGTGGATCTGCGGACGGTCGCCGAGCTCGACATCGCGCGGGGTGTGGAGCGGCTGGCGGGGGCGGTGATCAGCCCCTCGCAGCTGATGGAGCTGGCTCCGGCGTTCGCGGCGCAGATCGGGGTGCGGGTGGAGGCGTGAGCCTCGGTGCCGCGTGCGGGCCGGGGACCTCAGAGGCGGGGGAAGCGGGCCTGGAGGTCCCAGATGATCGGGTTGTCGGCGAGGCCCTCGTGCATATCGGCCAGGTCGGCGATCAGGTCGTGGAGGAAGTCGCGGGCCTCGCGGCGCAGGACGGAGTGGCTGAAGGTGAGCGGGGGTTCGTCGCCGGGCATCCAGTCGGCTTCCACGTCGACCCAGCCGAAGCGGCGCTCGAAGAGCATGCGGTCGGATGACTCGGTGAAGTCCAGCTCGGCGTACTGCTGCCGGTGGGAGCGGTTGCCCCGGGGGTCCTGGTCGATCTGTTCGACGATGTCGCAGAGTGCCCAGGCGAAGTCCAGTACGGGCACCCATCCCCAGGCTGTGGACACTTCCCGGTCGGCCTTGGTGTCGGCGAGGTAGACGTCCCCGGAGAAGAGGTCGTGCCGCAGGGCGTGGACGTCCGCGCGGCGGTAGTCGGTCTGCGGGGGGTCCGGGAAGCGCCGGGAGAGGGAGTAGCCGATGTCGAGCACGCCTCCGATGGTGTCATGCCCGGAGGCGGCCCGGTCCCGGCGGCCGGACCCGGCCGCGGTCGGGCCGGGTCCGGTCCGGCCCCGGTCATGCTTCGGTGTTCGGTCCGGTCATGGCTCGGGGTCGGGTCCGGTCATGCTCGGGGCCGGTCCGGTCCTGTTCCGGGTCGGTTCCGGCCCGGCGGTGCTTCGGGGCCCGGCGGTGCTTGCGCTCTTGGTGCGGTCGGGCCGTCGTCAGGGCACCAGCCGCTGTTCCTTCGCGACGGCGACCGCGCCAGCCCGGGTGTCGACGCCGAGCTTGTCGTAGATCCGGCCCAGGTGGGTCTTCACCGTGGCCTCGCTGATGAACAGGGCGCGAGCGATGTCCCGGTTGCCCAGGCCCCGGGAGAGCTGGGCGAGGATGTCGAGCTCGCGGTCGGTGAGGGTGGGGCGGGGCGTGCGCATCCGGGCCATGACGCGGCCGGCGACGGGCGGGGAGAGCGTGGTGCGGCCCTGCGCCGCCGCGCGGATCGCCGCGAACAGTTCCTCGGGGCGCTCCGCTTTCAGCAGGTAGCCCGTGGCGCCCGCCTCGATCGCGCGGGTGATGTCGGCGTCGGTGTCGTAGGTGGTGAGGACGAGGACGTGGACGGACGTGGTGGCGATGCGGCGGGTGGCTTCCACCCCGTCGATACCCGGGCCCAGTTGGAGGTCCATCAGGACGACGTCGGGTGCGAGCCGGGTGGCCAGGGCGACGGCCTCCTCGCCGCTGCCGGCTTCGCCGACGACCTCGATGTCCTGTTCGCCGCCGAGGAGCGCGAGCAGCCCGGCGCGCACGACGGCGTGGTCGTCGCAGAGCAGGAGGCGTACGGGCGCGGTCATGTGCGGTCCTTCGCAGGGGGTGTGTCGGGGAGCAGGGGGACGGCCGCCGAGAGGACCGTCCCCTCGCCGGGGGCCGACTCGACGGTGAGTGTGCCGCCGAGCTGTCGCACCCGGGCCCGGATGGCGGGCAGGCCGTGGCCGCGTACGCCGCCGGGTGGGCGGGGCGCCGGCCGGGTGGTGTCGAAGCCGTCGCCGTTGTCGGCGATGTCCAGGACGACGCGGTCGTCGAGGTGGGTCAGGGTGAGCGCCGCGGCCGACGCGTGCGCGTGCTCCCTCACGTTGGCCAGTGCGCCCTGGGCGATACGCAGGAGCGCGGACTGCACCCGGTCCGGGAGCGGGGTGGCGGCGGCGCCCTCCACGTGGCAGCGGACGGTGGTCCGGCCGTGGGACTGGGCGGTCTCGCGTGCGGCGAGCGCGTGCAGGGCGGCTTCCAGGCCGCCGCCCTCCGCCAGGTCGGCCGGGGCGAGGTCGTGGACGAAGCGCCGGGCCTCGGCGAGGTTGCGTTCGGCGATGCTCCCGGCCGTGCGGACGTGGTGGCGGGCGAGTGCGGGATCGGTGTCCCAGGAGCGTTCCGCGGCCTGGAGCAGCATCTGCTGGCTGGAGAGGCCCTGCGCCAGGCTGTCGTGGATCTCCATGGCCAGCCTCTGGCGTTCGGCGAGGGTGCCTTCGCGCCGTTCGGTGGCCGCCAGCTCGCGCCGGGCGTGGAGCAGGTCGTCGATCAGCTCCCGTTGGCGTGCGGTCTGGCGCTGCATGGACACGAACACGGCGGTGGCCAGGGCGGCGACGGCGGGCGGGGCCAGCAGCAGGTTCGGGTCGAAGCCCGGCGCGAGCCGCAGCTGCGCGGTGACGACGAACAGGGTGAGCAGGGAGACCAGCGCCAGGGCGGCACGGAGCGGCAGGACGCGCAGTCCCGTGTAGAAGAGGGGTACCGCGCACCAGGCGAAGCTCGGTGCGAGGAGGACGAGGACCATCCAGACGACGACGAGCACGCCGAGCCAGGTGAGCCGGCGTGGTGTGAGGCGTGTGCCGAGCACGGGACCCACGGCGTAGAGGCCGGCGAGTGCGGCCGACAGCGCGATGATCCAGGGGGTCCGTGCCTCTCCGGGGTGGCGCGTCAGGAAGCGCGCGAGTGAGGCGCCGAGCAGCAGGAAGAAAGCGGCGTGCGCGAGCAGGGCGGGCCAGCGGGCGTCCGGATCCGCGTCGGTGCCCGTGCCCGCGCGCGGGGTCACGCGCCCGCCCCCGCCCCCGTCCGCAACCGTGTCCGCGTCCGTAGGGGTGTACGCGTCCTCGCGCGGGACGTCGCCGGCTTCCCGGGCCGCGTCCGGGGTGGCTGCCGGCTCGCTCGGGTCCTGCACCTCGTACCTCGCGCTTCGTGCGGATGGCGGACTTGCTGCGTGCGCGCCGACGACGTCACCTGGACCGCTCCGGGAGCCGGTGCGGCCGGCGACCTGGGCGGTCGGCGATCCGGGCGGTCGGCGACCTGGACGGTGGACGGTCCGGGCGGTCGGCGGTACAGGGCGGTGGACGGCCTGGGCGGTCCGGCCGACCGCTGCTGACCTGCGCGGACACCCCATAGTGCCCCCGCCCGGCCCGTCGCGCATCAACCGATCGGCCGATGGGACCGTCAGCCGACGGGTGCGCGGGCTCCAGCCGGTGAGCCGACGGTACGGACCCGGGTCCGGCCGGAGGATCGACACCGGAAGCAAGAACGGCTCGAGGCCGAGCCGCACCGATGGAGGAGCCCTCATGAAGAAGCTGTCGCTGCGCACCCGTGTCCTGACCGGTGCCGTGGCCGCCGCCGTGCTGAGCGCCGGAACGTTCGGCGCGATGTCGGCGAACGCGTCCGCCCCGGCTGCCGCCCCCACGGCCGCCACCGGGAAGGCGGACACCGCCGACCGGAATCTCAGGCAGTCCACCCACCTGACGGTGGCCGCCGCCACCAAGGCGGCGCAGGCCGCCCTGGACGCGGCGGAGAAGGACGGCCAGCGCGTCTCCGTGGCCGTCGTCGACCGCGACGGGAACACCGTGGTGGCGCTCCGGGGCGACGGCGCCGGCCCTCAGTCACCCGGGTCCGCCGAGCGGAAGGCGTACACCGCCGTCTCCTGGAACGCTCCGACCTCCGAGCTGGCGGGGCGCTTGGCGAAGGCGCCGAACCTCAAGGACATCCCCGGCACGCTCTTCCTCGCGGGCGGCACGCCCGTGCAGGCCAAGGGCGCCCCGGTGGCCGGTGTCGGGGTGGCCGGTGCGCCGAGCGGCGACCTGGACGAGAAGTACGCCGCGGCGGGCGCCGCGGCAGTCGGCCGGTAGGCACGCGGGCGCTCCCGGGGCCCGGCGCCCCGGCCGGCGTCACGGCCCGGCGGACGTGCGCGGCCCCCGGCCGACGAGTCACCGGTCGGTCCGGGGGCCGCGTGGACGAGGCGTTACCTCAGAGGTTGACGCCGAAGTCCTGGGCGATACCGCGCAGGCCCGAGGCGTAACCCTGGCCGACCGCGCGGAACTTCCACTCGGCGCCGTTGCGGTAGAGCTCGCCGAAGACCATGGCGGTCTCGGTGGCGGCGTCCTCGCTCAGGTCGTAGCGGGCGATCTCGGTGCCGCCGGCCTGGTTGATGATGCGGATGAAGGCGTTCCGCACCTGGCCGAAGTTCTGGCTGCGGGTCTCGGCGTCGTAGATGGAGACCGGGAACACGATCTTGTCGATGTCCGCCGGGAGGCCGGCCAGGTTGACGTTGATCTGCTCGTCGTCGCCCTCGCCCTGGCCCGTGACGTTGTCACCGGTGTGGACGATGGTCTGGTCCGGCGTCGCCTTGTTGTTGAAGAAGACGAAGTGGCCGTCGGAGTAGACCTTGCCGGCGGCGTTGACCGCGATCGCCGAGGCGTCGAGGTCGAAGTCGGTGCCGGTGGTGGTGCGGACGTCCCAGCCGAGGCCGACCGTGACGGCGGTGAGGCCCGGTGCCTCCTTGGTGAGCGAGACGTTGCCGCCCTTGGACAGGCTTACTGCCATGGGAAGTCCCTTTCCTCGTCGTGTGCGGGCTTCGTGCCATCACGAAAGCTACCGCCACCCGTCATAACGCAGACAACGGACCACGAGGTTCCTGGTCGCTTTACTTTCTTTGCCGAACTTCTGGTCGAACGACCGCAAAAGAAGGTGACGAACGGCCCGCGGGCCAGGGACCATGGGTGTCATGTCCGGGCCCTATGTCATCCGCGGTGCCGTCTCCCTGCCGGAGGCCGAGCTCATGTGGCGCTTCTCGCGCTCCTCGGGACCGGGCGGGCAGCACGTCAACACCAGCGACTCCCAGGTGGAGCTCCGGTTCGACCTCGCGGCGACCGAGGCGCTGCCCGAGGCCTGGAAGGCGCGGGCCCTCGAGCGCCTGGCGGGCCGGCTGGTCGGCGGTGTCGTCGCCGTACGGGCCTCCGAGCACCGCTCCCAGTGGCGCAACCGCGAGACGGCGGCCGTGCGGCTGGCCGCGCTCCTGGCGGAGGCCACGGCGCCGCCCCCGAAGCCGCGCCTCAAGAAGAAGATCCCGCGCGGCATCAACGAGCGCCGGCTGCGGGAGAAGAAGCAGCGCGGCGACACGAAGCGCGGGCGCTCGGGCCGCGACTGGTGACGCCTCGCGGGCCCGGCGGCCGGTGGCGGCCGCCGGGCCCGCGACGCCCGCCCCGGACGGGCGCGCTTCCCCCTCGGGGCCGGCAGCGCCCGCTGACCAGGTCCACGACGCCGGCCCCGGCACCCGCCCGCCCCGGACATCAGGGCACCCCACACACCCCCGACAGGTGCGGTGTGTCACCCCAGGCGCCGGTAGCGCCCCTTGAAGTACGCCAGTGGTTCGGCCTCCGGGCTGGGCAGCTCCGCCGTCAGCACCCTGCCGATCACCAGCGTGTGGTCGCCGGCCACGACCCGCTGTTCCGTGCGGCACTCCAGGGTGGCCAGTGCCCCCTCGATCAGCGGGGCGCCCGTGAGTTCGCCGCGTACGGACGCGAGGTCCTCGAACAGCAGCCGGTCGCTGATCCGGCCCTTCATGGCGAACCGCCCCGCGATCTGCCGCTGGCTCTCGGCCAGGACCGACACGGCCCACAGGGGCTGCTCGGCCAGCAGGTCGTCCATCCGGGAGTCGTTGCGCAGGCTGACCATGACCAGCGGCGGGTCCAGGGAGACGGAGACGAAGGCGGTGGCGGTCATCCCGACGTCCTCGCCGCGCCCGTCCGCGTCGAGAGGCGGTTCCTCGGCGGTGATCAGCACCACGCCCGCGGCCAGTCGGGCCAGGGCGGCGCGGAATCGGTCGTTGCTCACCCCTTCAGCATGGGGGACGGCTTCGGGGCGCGGGGTGGGGGGAGTCGTCTGCGGCACATCCGGCACGCTAGCGCCGCCGGGCGTGGCGGCGCATCGGGCCAGGGGACCAGCCGGGTCCTAGGACCGGGGCGAAGCGCACGGCCCCCGCGTGCGAGGGGCGGATTTGCGTACCGGAAGGGGACGGGGGTGCTTCGAGGGCGTCCCGACCCCTTCCTCCCCAGTTGTGACTTGACTCACAGAGCGCGAAATTTGTTGACCCTGTGTACCGGGTGCACAGCTCACTGTGATTCAGTGGCCGTGACACTGCAACAAGTACGTCGATATGAAACCTGGAGTTGCTGTCGAGGTCTCGGGGAGTGCGAGCAATGGAGGCCGAGTCGGAGCCGTACGTCCGTCTTGCGACGATGCGGCAGCTGCACCAGGCCGTCGCTGATCTCAACACGGCGCGGAGTCTGGCGGACACACTGCAGACCGTGGCGGACGGCATCGTCGCCGGTCTCGGTTACGAGCTGGGCTGCGTCAATCTGGTACGCCCGGACGGGGATCTCGTCGTCGCCGCCTTCGCCGGCAACTCCGCCGCGGAAGCCCTGATCACCGGCCGTGTCGGCTCGCGGGCGTCGTGGGACCGGCGGCTGTCGATGGGCGAGGCCTGGGACGGGCTCCGGTTCATACCCCACACCGAGGGCTGGGTCCTTCTCGACGACGACGTACCGCAGTGGCACACCGAGGGTCCCGAGCCCCGGTTCGAGGACGAGTGGCACCCCCTGGACCGCCTGTACGCCCCGATGTACGCCTCCGGCGGAGGTATGGACCTCTTGGGCGTCCTCTCCGTCGACAGGCCGCGCAACGGGCGCCGCCCCGGCGCATGGGGGCGCGAAGCACTCCAGATGTACGCCTCCCAGGCGGCCATTGCGATCAGTAACGCCCGCCTCCGAGCAAACATGCAGCGCGCCCTCGTGCGGCTGGAGCGCGAGCAGCAGGCGCTCCGGGCCAGTGAGGAATCCTTCCGCCAGGCCTTCGAGTACGCCCCCAGCGGCATGGCCATCGCGGAGATGGGCGGGGACCAGCACGGGCGGCTGCTGCGCACCAACGACGCGCTCTGCCGTCTCCTGGGCCGTCCCGCCTCCGTCCTTCGCCGGTACTCCTTCGCCGACCTCGTCCATCCCGAGGACATCGGGACGCTCCTGCGCACGTCCGCCGAGGGCGGGCGCGCGGAGCTGCGGCTCGGGCGCAGGGACGGCACCTACCTCTGGGTCTCGCTGCGCAACTCCGTCGTCGCGGACACGGCCGACGGCCCGCGCTTCCTGCTGACGCACGTCGAGGACATCGAGGAGCGCAAGCGCAACGAGCTGAACCTCGCGCACCGCGCCTCGCACGACGCGCTCACCGGTCTGCCCAACAGCGCCGAGCTGCGCGCCCGGCTGAGCGCCCGGCTGTGTGAGAGGCCTCACGCCTCGGCCACCTCCACCGCGATCGAGGCGCTGGACGCGGCGTACGGGGACGTCGAGGCGTCGTCGGCGCACGGCTACCACGCCGACGGCTACGAGGCGGACGGTCCCGGCGGCTACGACCACCATGTGCACACCGCGGCCCCGCATCCGGAGCGGGACGACGGGACGAAGGGGCTCGCGGTGCTCTTCTGCGACCTCGACGGCTTCAAGTCCATCAACGACCGTTTCGGGCACCACGCGGGTGACGCGGTCCTCATCGAGGTCGCCCGGCGCCTCACCACCTGTGTGCGGGACGGTGACACCGTCGCGCGGCTCGGGGGTGACGAATTCGTCGTCCTCGCGGACGGCCTGGGGGCCGCGGACGCCGCGGATCTGGCCGTACGCTTGCGTAACGCCATCATTCCGCCCATCCGGGTGGACGGCCGGGCGGTCAGGGTCGGGGCGAGTTTCGGTATCGGCTGGGCAGAGTGCGGCATGACCGACGAAGAGGTCCTGCACTCCGCCGACCAGCGGATGTACGTGGAGAAGCGGTCCCGGTCGAAGGTTCACCGCAGGGCCGGCTGACGTTCACACGGCGGCTTTCCCCGTACCGCGCCCCGTTTCCGGGGCGGCCGAGCGCAATTCGGCGCGTGCTCCGTTCGGGGTAGGCTCGGCCGGTCGGCGACGGCTGGCGACATGGTGAGGAGTGACCCAGGGATGACGGCCGGAAACAACGGCGCGAGCAAGCCCGAGGACGACGATCCGTTCGGCTATCTGTACGCGGACGGGCAGGCGGCAGGTGCGCAGCCGCCCGGCCAGGGTGGTTACGGCTACCCGGGGCCCGCAGCCGCGCCGCAGCCCGGCGTGCCCAGAACCTCGTACAACCAGGTGCGCACCGTCGGTGAGCGCCAGCGGCCCTACGGGCAGGTCCCGCCGCAGCAGGCGTACGGGCAGCAGGCATACGGCCAGCAGTCCCCGCAGCAGGCGTACGGCCAGCCGAATCCGCAGTACGCGGCTCCGGAGACCTACCCGGGCGGTGCGCCCTCGGCGCAGCCCGGTTCGCACGGTGGTGGCCGTGCTGCGGGTCCGGGCCGTGGCGGCCCCAACACCAAGGCGTTGCTGATCGCCGCGGTGGCCGTGGTCGCGGTGGTGCTCATCGGTATCGGTGCCGCGCTGATGACCGGTGACGACGGGGAGAAGAAGAAGGACGAGGCCGGTTCGTCGGCAGGCCCGGCGGGTGAGGTCGAGGACTCGCCGAAGCCGGAGAAGTCCACGAAGCCGTCGGAGGAGCCGGTCGAGCTGCCCAAGCAGGACGCGGCGACGCTGACGCTCGGGGGTACCGCCGCCCTGGACAGTTCGGTCAAGGGTGCCAAGGGCGCGAACGGCCAGTACATCAGCCTCAACGAGGTCGGCCGCTCGGCGACCTGGACGGTCGACGTGCCGCAGGACGGCCCGTACACGCTGTACGTGACGTACGGGGTGCCCGGCAAGGACGCCAAGACGTCCCTGACGGTCAACGACGGAGAGCCCCGTTCGATCAACATGAAGAACTTCGCGCACGCCGCGGAGGGCGACCTGGAGAAGGGCTGGACGAACACGTACGCGTACGTGCAGCTCAAGAAGGGTTCCAACACGCTCATGCTGTCGTGCCGCGAGGGTGACTCGTGTGATGCCAACCTCGACCAGCTGGAGCTGAAGTCGGGCCACATCAAGTAGGTCCGCCCCGTGGGGAGCTCCCCGTGCCCCGGTCTCGCCCCGCGAGCCGGGGCACGGGTGTGTCCGGGCACGTGTTCAGGCGGCGGGTGCGTCCGGGCCCCGGTGTGTTCAGGCGGCGGGTGCGTGGGCGGCGACCGTGACGCGTGTCAGCAGGTCCTCGTACGCGGCGCGGTCGAACTCGCCGGCCGCGGGCGCGAGGGTACGTCAGGTCGAGCGCGGTGATCAGCGTGACGGTCAGTATCACCTGCGCCGGCCCCCGGTTCCTCGGTCGTGTCCCCGCGCGCCGTCTCCTCCGTGGCGCACCCCGATGATCATGCCAAAGGGAAGGCGGCCGTCCCGGACCTGCCGGACAACCGCCGTCTCTTCGTTACGTGTTCAACTTGCCGCCGCCCGTGCGCGGGCGGACGTCAGCGCACCGGCTGCGGCTCGATGATCCACTCGCCGCGGCGCATGACGCCCTTGAGGGCGAAGTCCGCGTCGAGGACGACGAGGTCGGCGTCCTTGCCCGGGTCGAGCGAGCCGACCCTGTCGTAGAGCCCGAGCAGGCGGGCCGGGGTGGCGGAGACGGACCGTACGACGTCGTCGACGGGAATGCCGTCGAGCGTCACGGCCCTGCGGAAGGCGGTGTCCAGGGTCAGGGTGGAGCCGGCGATCGAGCCGCCCTCCACCAGGCGTGCGACCCCGTCCTTCACCTCGACCGCGAGCGGGCCGAGTTCGTAGTGGCCGTCACCGGCTCCGGCCGCGTCCATGGCGTCCGTGATGAGTGCGACCCGGTCGGCACCCGCGTGGCGGTAGGCCAGCTCCAGGGAGGCCGGGTGCAGGTGCGTGCCGTCGTTGATCAGCTCGACGGTGACCCGCTCGTCCTCCAGGAGGGCGGCGATGGGGCCGGGAGCGCGGTGGCCGAGCGGGGGCATCGCGTTGTACAGGTGCGTGGCGACGGTGGCGCCGGCGTCGATGGCCTCGACCGTCTGCTCGTACGTCGCGTCGGTGTGCCCGACCGCGGCGATGACCCCGTGCTCCCCGAGCAGCCGCACGGACTCGATGCCGCCGGGCAGCTCGGTGGCGAGCGTGACCATCTTGGCCGTGCCGCGGGCCGCGTCGAGCAGCTTGCGGACCTCGGCGGGGTCGGGGTGGCGGAGCAGTTCCTCGCTGTGGGCGCCCTTGCGGCACGGTGCGATGAACGGGCCCTCGAAGTGGATCCCGGCGAGCTCGCCCTGCTCCACCAGCTCGGAGAGCAGGCCGGCCTGCCGGGCCAGGAAGTCCATGTCACCGGTCACGGTGGAGGCGACGACGGTCGTGGTGCCGTGCGCGCGGTGCGTGCGGACACCCGTCAGGACGTCCTCGGCGGTGCCGGTGGCGAAGGACGCACCGCCGCCGCCGTGGTTGTGCATGTCCACGAACCCGGGTACGACCCAGTGGCCCGAGAGGTCGACGGTCCGGGCGCCCTCCGGTGTGCTGCCGGCGATCCGGGTGCCCTCCACGATCACCCGGCCGTTCTCCACGGTCCCGGTGGGCAGCACCACCCGGGCACCTGCGAGAACTGTGCTGTCTGCGCGTCCGGCCATCAGGCGGATACCTCCGTGGAGAGTAGATCCCAGGCGAGCAGCCCTGCGCCCAGGCATCCGGCGGTGTCCCCGAGGGCCGCCGGGACGATGTGGGGCAGCTTCTGGAACGTGATCCGTTCCTCGACAGCCGCACGCAGTGGTGTGAACAAGGTTTCCCCCGCCTCGGCGAGACCGCCACCGATGATGAGCGTGCGCGGGTCCAGCAGAGTGAGCGCGGTGACCAGCCCGGCGGCGAGCGCGTCGACGGCGTCCTGCCAGACGAGCAGCGCCGCGGGGTCACCCGAGGCCACGGCCTTCGCGCAGTCGGCGGCGTCCGCGTCCGGGTCGCCGGAGGCGGCTGCCCACGCGCGGGAGACGGCCGCGGCGGAGGCGAGTGTCTCCAGGCAGCCGCGCTGTCCGCAACCGCAGTCCGGTCCGTCCGGCCGTACGACGACGTGCCCGATCTCGCCGGCACAGCCGTGGGCGCCCGCCTCGATCGTGCCGCCGATACCGATGGCTCCGGCGATGCCGGTGCCCAGCGGCACGAAGAGGAAGCGGTCGGCGCCCCGGCCCGCGCCGATCCGGCCCTCGGCGAGGCCGCCGGTCCGGACGTCGTGGCCGAGGGCGACCGGTATGCCGCCGAGCCGCTCCCCGAGCATTCTCCGCAGTGGTACGTCGCGCCAGCCCAGGTTGGCGGCGTACACGGCGATGCCGCGCTCGGCGTCGACGATGCCGGGCACGGCGACGCCCGCGGCGACGGCGCCCTCGCCGAAGTGCTCCTGGCCGTACGCGAAGAGGTCCGCGGCGAAGCCGAGGATGGTCTCCACGACCGCCTCGGCGCCACGCTCCCTGGCGGTGGCCCGGCGTGCCTCGTGGAGCAGGGTGCCGTCGGCCCCGACCAGTGCGGCCTTCATTCCTGTGCCGCCCACATCGAGGGCGATGACGTGTCTCACGGGAGACAGTTTCGCCCGTCGACCCCTAAAAGGTCTAGTCCACTAGCGCGGTTTGTTGAGCACCCATACAAATCGCCCCTGCTAGATTGCGCAATCGGCACCGCGGTGGTGTAGACCTCCAGATCGGCCCTCGGGCGGATCGCGGGTCGCCGCGGAGCATGATCGGTGCGAGACGAACGTAGGGGTGGCAGGGCTGTGCAGCGGCGCTTTGTAGGTCTGACCGCGGCGGTGGCCGCACTCGGGATGGCGGCGACGTTGTCGGGGTGCGGGTCCGAGAGCGGTTCGGGTGACGTCACCCTGAAGCTCGTGGCGGCCGATTACGGTACCGGCGCGGAGAACAGCTCCGAGAAGTACTGGACCGGCGTGGCCCAGAAGTTCGAGGCGGCCAACCCGGGCATCGACGTCGACGTGAGCGTCTACTCCTGGAAGGACGTCGACCGCAAGGTCGCCGAGATGGTGAAGGCGGGCCGGGCCCCCGACATCGCCCAGATCGGGGCCTACGCGGACTACGCCAAGGCGGACAAGCTCTACACGTCCGACGAGATGCTCGCCATCCGCACCGAGTCCAACTTCCTGCCCTCCCTCATCGAGGCCGGCGAGGTCGACGGCAGCCTGTACGGGTTGCCGTTCGTGGCCAGCACCCGGCTGCTCTTCTACAACAAGGGCCTGTTCTCGAAGGCGGGGATCGACGCCCCGCAGACCTGGGACGACATCCGCCGCAACGCCGCCGCGCTCAAGGCACGGGGCGTGAAGTACCCGTTCGCCCTGCCGCTCGGCCAGGAGGAGTCCCAGGCCGAGACGCTGATGTGGCTGCTCAGCGGGGGTGGCGGGTACACGGACGACGTCGGCAACTACGACATCGACTCCCCGGCCAACATAGCGACCTTCGAGTGGCTGAGGGACGACCTCGTCGGCAAGAAGCTCACCGGCCCGGTCGCTCCCGGCGAGCTGGACCGGGCGACGGCCTTCAAGGCCTTCACCGACGGCGAGGTGGGCATGCTGAACGGCCACCCGACGCTGATGCAGGAAGCCGAGAAGAAGGGCGTCGACGTCGGCATGGTCCCCCTCCCGGGAGCCGAGGGACCGACCAAGGGGTCGATGGGCGTGGCCGACTGGATGATGGGCTTCAAGCAGAACGGCCACCGGGTGGAGATAGGCAAGTTCCTCGACTTCGCCTACAGCGACGAGAACGTACTGGCCTTCGCCGACCAGTACGACCTGCTGCCCGTGACCGGCACCGCCTCCGCTGCGATGGAGGCCGACGACAAGCACAAGCCGTTGCAGGCGTTCCTGGCGGCGCTGCCCAACTCGCAGCTGTACCCCTTCGGCAAGACGTCGTGGGCCCAGGCCAGCGAGGCGATCAAGGAGAACATCGGCTCCGCGGTCGAGCCGAACGGCAACCCGGAGAGCGTGCTGGGGTCGATCGCGACCAGGGCCCGGGAGGCGGAGAGCGCGGAGTAGGTTGGTCGGCATGACCGACCACGCCGCCCCGCTGTCCGACCAGGAACGCGCGGTGCTCGCCGTGGAGCGGCGCTCCTGGCCGGGCCCGGGCGCGAAGGAGCGGGCCATCCGGGAGCAGCTGGGCATCTCGCCGGTGCGCTACTACCAGCTCCTCAACGCCCTCCTCGACGACCGCCGCGCCCTGGCGGAGGACCCGGTGACGGTCAACCGCCTGCGCCGGGTCCGCGAAGCCCGCCGGGACCGCCGCTGACTCGCCCGCCCTCCTCTCCCCGCACGTGCCGGAGTCCCGGCCCGGGAAGGGGCGGGGTACGCGGGTAGGGGAACGGCCCGCCGCGGGAGCCGGGCCGTAGGCCGCACACGGGGTCGCGCGCCGGGTCACGCCCGGGCCGCGCGCCTGGTCACAGTCGGGCCGCACGCGGGACCGCACCCGGGACGCGCGCCGGGCCACACACCGGACCACGCGCCGGGTCACACCCGGGCCGCCCGCCGCGTGCCGGGCCGCCCGAGGACGCGGGCGGCGCTGCGGGTGCCTGCCCGCCGCGAATTCCCCGCCCCCCGATACGCTCGGACCATGGGCAATCCGGATCTCCCCCTCCCGACCCCGACCACCCAGGCCGGCCGCGAAGGCCTCGCCGCGCTCCTGGCCCGACCCGACCGCGCGGTCGTCGCGCTGGACTTCGACGGCACGCTCGCCGACATCGTCCCCGACCCGGAGCGGTCCCGCGCCCACCCCGGTGCCGTGCCGGCCCTGTCCGCGCTCGCCCCGCAGGTCGCGTCCGTCGCCGTGATCACCGGCCGCCCGGCCGGCACCGCCGTCCGCTACGGCGGCTTCGCCGGGGCGTCCGGCCTCGACCACCTCGTCGTGCTCGGGCACTACGGCGCCGAGCGCTGGGACGCCGTCACCGGCAGCGTGCGGGCCCCCGCCCCGCACCCGGGCGTCGCCGCCGTCCGCGAGGAACTCCCCGGCGTACTGCATGAGGCCGGGGCGGACGCGGCGGACGAGCACGGCACCTGGATCGAGGACAAGGCTCACGCGATCGCCGTGCACACCCGCCGCGCCCGGGATCCGCAGGCGGCGTTCGAGGCCCTGCGCGGCCCGCTGGCCGCCCTCGCGGACCGGCACGGCCTGATCGTCGAACCGGGGCGCCTCGTCCTGGAGTTGCGCCCGCCGGGCATGGACAAGGGAGTCGCCCTGGCGGAGCACGTACGCGCCACGGGCGCGGAGTCCGTCCTCTACGCGGGCGACGACCTCGGCGACCTCGCCGCGTACGCCGCCGTCGAGGAGCTCCGCACGTCCGGCGTCCAGGGCCTGCTGGTGTGCAGCGGCAGCGAGGTGCCCGAACTCGCCGAGCGCGCCGACCTGGTGCTGCCCGGGCCGGAGGCCGTCGTGGGCTACCTCGCGGCACTCGCCCAGCGCGTCCGGCCGCAGGGCGGCTGACGGCCGAAGGCGGCCGGCGGCGCCGGCCGCCCGCCGCTACTTCTCGCTCAGGGCGTCGAGCTGGTCGAGGAACCACTGCTGCGGCGGCAGCGAAGTCGCCGCGGCGGCGAGCCGCTTGGTGCGGGCCGCCCGCTCGCCGTCCTCCATCGTCAGCGCCTCGTGGAGCGCCGCCGCCGTGGCCGAGACGTCGTAGGGGTTGACGACGATCGCGTCCTCGCCGAGCTCCTCGTACGCCCCGGCCTCCCGGGAGAGCACCAGCGCGCAGCCGTTGTCGGAGACGACGGGGACCTCCTTGGCGACGAGGTTCATGCCGTCGCGGATGGGGTTGACGAGGGCGACGTCCGCCAGCCGGTAGGCCGCGAGCGAGCGGGCGAAGTCGTCGTCGACGTGGAGCAGGACCGGCGTCCAGCCGTCCGTGCCGTACTCGGCGTTGATGGCCTCGGCGACCCGCTGGACCTCCGCCGTGTAGTCGCGGTAGACCGCGAGGTCCTGCCGGGAGGGGTAGGCGAACGCCACGTGCACCACGCGCTCGCGCCATTCGGGGTGCTCGTCCAGGAGGGCCCGGTAGGCGTGCAGTCCACGCACGATGTTCTTGGACAGCTCGGTGCGGTCGACCCTCACGATCGTCCGCCGGTCCTCGCCGATCTGCTCGCGGAGTGTGCCCATCCGCTCGTCCACGTCCGCCTCGCGGGAGCGGCGGCGCAGGAAGTCGGCGTCGGCGCCCAGACCGTGGGCACCGATCCGGGTGCCACCGGTGCCGCCGAGGATCTCCGTGCAGCAGCCGATGAAGGCGTCCGCCCAGCGGCGGGTCAGGAACGCGGCCCGGTCGGCTCCGAGGATGCCGCGCAGGAGCTGTGCGCCGATGTCGTCGGGCAGCAGCCGGAAGTAGTCCACGGGTGCCCACGGGGTGTGCGAGAAGTGCCCGATACGCAGGTCGGACCGCAGTTCGCGGAGCATCCCGGGCACGAGCGAGAGGTGGTAGTCCTGCACGAGGACCACGGCCCCCTCGCCCGCCTCCTCGGCGAGCGCCTCGGCGAAGGCCCGGTTGTACGCCTCGTAGGACGCCCAGCGGCGCCGGAACTCCGCGTCGAAGACGGGCTCGACCGGTGTCTGGTAGAGCATGTGGTGGACGAACCAGAGCACGGAGTTCGCGATGCCGTTGTACGCGTCGGCGTGGACCTCGGCGTCGATGTCGAGCATCCGGACGCCGGGCTCGGACAGGCCCCGCCGGACCGCCTCGCGGTCGCTGTCGCTCAGGGCGGCGCACACCCACAGCTTGTCCTCGACGGCGCTGAGCCCGGAGACGAGGCCGCCCCCGCCGCGCTTGGAGTCGAGTGAACCGTCCTCGCGCAGCGAGTACGACACCGGGCCGCGGTTGGACGCGACGAGGACCTGTGCAGCGTGCTCGGAGACCATGAGCGGAACCTAGCCCGATCCGGAGGGTGCCAAACGTGGAAGATCAGGCCGCGCGGCGGGCCGCGTACTCCGTGATTTCCAGCATCGGCGGCCGCTCCTCGGTGTCGACGGCGTACGTGCGCGGTTCGAAGCCGTGTTCGCCCCGCTCGAACTGGGTGATCTCGGGCCGCACGATGGCGCCCCGGGAGAGGCGCAGCTGCGCCGTGCGGTAGATCGTCGCCGCCATCCTCCCCAGTGCCTGACCGTCCTGGTGGCGGTGTCTGCGGACGCCTACGTCGACCTGGGCGAGGGCGTCGAGCCCCACCGTGTTCAGGGCGTCGACGAGGAGGCCCAGTTCCACTCCGTAGCCGACCGGGAAGGGCAGCCGCTCCAGGAGCGAGCGTCGTACGGCGTACTCGCCGCCGAGCGGCTGGACGAAGCCGGCCAGCTGCGGCCAGTGCAGGTTCAGCAGCGGGCGTGCCATCAGTTCGGTGACCCGGCCGCCCTGACCTGCGCTTCCGTGGAGCGGGCGGTCGTACATCGCCTTGACGAAGTGCACTGCGGGGTCGGTGAGCAGGGGGCCGACCGTGCCGGAGACGAAGTCCGGCGAGAAGTCCTTGAGGTCGGCGTCGACGAAGCAGACTATCTCGCCGCTGGTCACCAGGAGTGAGCGCCAGAGCACTTCCCCCTTGCCGGGGACGGCGGGGAGGCGGGGGAGTATCGCGTCCCTGTGCACGACGCGGGCGCCGGCCTCGCGGGCGACGGCGGAGGTGCGGTCGGTGGACCCCGAGTCGATCACGACGAGCTCGTCGACCAGCGGGACGCGCTCCATGAGCTCCCGGCGGATCGTCTCGACGATCGCTCCGACGGTCGCTTCCTCGTTCAGTGCGGGCAGCACGACGCTCACGGTCGTGCGGTGCGGATCCTGCGTCCTGGCGGCCACGAGCCGGTCCAGCGGGCGATCGGCGGCTGACCAGGAACGCCTGCTCAACCAGCGTTCCATCTCTTCCAGCACGGTCGGTTCTCCCTGGGTGTGATCCATCTCGCGGTACGGACGACTGGTTCTACCGTCCGATGTGTCGGTTACAGTCTGAGCAACGCGGATGAGCCTCGCACGTCGGGGTGGGTCCGCAGACAAATGCCCGGATCCGCGATCCGGTGCCACAGCGCTCATCCAGAGGGACTGAGGGAACGGCCCGTTGAAGTCCCGGCAACCCTCCTGCCGACCGCGAGGTCACGGTGGGGAAGGTGCCAATTCCGTCTTGCGGCGAAATACGTCGCGAGGAAGATGAGGAGAAAGGGCCTCCGCCATCATGGCCGTGCAGACAGTTGCAGCCACCACCGAATCCTCCGCCGTGGACCTCGGTCCCGCCGCGGCGCTTTCCTGCCGCGAGTGCGGCGAGCGTTTCGAGCTCGGTCCCATTTTCGCCTGTGCGTCCTGTTTCGGGCCGCTCGAAGTGGCGTACGACCTGCCGAGCGGCTCCCCGGAAGAGCTCAAGAAGCGCATCGCCGAGGGCCCCGACAACATCTGGCGTTACGCGCCGCTGCTGCCCGTGCCGTCCGATGTGGCGGACAAGCCCAACATCAACCCCGGTTTCACCAAGCTGGTCAAGGCGGACAACCTCGCCCGCGAGCTGGGTGTCACCGGCGGCCTGTACGTGAAGGACGACTCCGGCAACCCGACGCACTCCTTCAAGGACCGTGTCGTCGCCATCGCCGTCGAGGCCGCCCGCGCGTTCGGATTCACCACGCTCTCCTGCTCCTCGACCGGCAACCTCGCCGGTGCGGTGGGTGCCGCGGCAGCCCGCGCCGGCTTCCGGTCCTGCGTGTTCATCCCGCACGACCTGGAGCAGGGCAAGGTCGTCATGGCCGCGGTGTACGGCGGCGAGCTCGTCGGCATCGAGGGCAACTACGACGACGTCAACCGCTTCTGCTCGGAGCTCATCGGCGATCCGCTCGGTGAGGGCTGGGGCTTCGTCAACGTCAACCTGCGCCCGTACTACGGCGAGGGCTCCAAGACGCTGGCGTACGAGATCTGTGAGCAGCTGGGCTGGCGGCTGCCGGACCAGCTGGTCATCCCGATCGCGTCCGGGTCGCAGCTCACCAAGATCGACAAGGGCCTCCAGGAGCTGATCAAGCTGGGTCTCGTCGAGGACAAGCCCTACAAGATCTTCGGTGCGCAGGCCGAGGGCTGCTCCCCGGTGTCCACGGCCTTCAAGGCCGGTCACGACGTGGTGCGGCCCCAGAAGCCGAAGACGATCGCCAAGTCCCTCGCGATCGGCAACCCGGCGGACGGCCCGTACGTCCTGGACATCGCCCGGCGTACCGGCGGCGCGGTGGAGGACGTCGACGACGAGCAGATCGTCGACGCGATCAAGCTGCTGGCGCGGACCGAGGGCATCTTCGCGGAGACCGCGGGCGGTGTGACGGTCGGGGTCACGAAGAAGCTGATCGACGCGGGCCTGCTGGACCCGTCCCTGACCACCGTCGTCCTGAACACCGGCGACGGACTGAAGACGCTGGACGCGGTCGCCCCGACGACCGGTCTGTCGGCGACGATCCGGCCCAGCCTGGACGCGTTCCGCGACGCGGGCCTCGCCGCCGGCCACTGACCACCCGAGACCCAAGGAAGGCACCCTCATGAGCGTCAAGGTCCGCATCCCCACCATCCTCCGCACCTACACGGGCGGCCAGGCCGAGGTCCCGGCCGAGGGCACGGTCCTCTCCGAGGTCATCGAGTCCCTGGAGAAGGACCACCCGGGCATCGCCGCGCGCGTGCTGGACGACCAGGGCAAGCTGCGCCGCTTCGTCAACGTGTACGTCAACGACGACGACGTGCGCTTCGAGGGCGGCCTGGACGCGGCCACCCCGGACGGTGCGGGCGTGTCGATCATCCCGGCCGTCGCCGGGGGCTGACGCGGGCGCCGGGCCCCTCTCCGGGGGCCCGGCGTGGCGCCCTCTTCGGCCGTGACCCACGATGACCCCCTCCGCGCGAGAAGCGGAGGGGGTCATTCTGCATGGTTGAGCGGGGTAAGGTTGGGGAAGCCCCCTCGGCTGTCCGTGCCACCCGCATACGAGATTGCGCCTGGACACGACAAGAAACAGCCAAAGTGCGTGCACCCCTTGCGGCAAAAGTGGCCTTTGTCAGGCCCGACTCGCCCTGGAAACCTGTGAGTTGCCCCTATCCGCACGTTCGGGCGCGCCCGGATTTCTCGTCCGACTGACCTGTTGCAGAGGGCAGTTGGGCAGATACATTCGGCCGCGGTCGACGCGTTCCGGCGCACGCCGCCCCTCCTGTCGGGGGGTGAGTTTGACCCGGGTCCGCGAAGTGCGGTCCTGTGCAAGGGCCAGTAATAGGGGAGTTAGGCATGGCTCAGGGCACCGTCAAGTGGTTCAACGCGGAGAAGGGGTACGGCTTCATCGCGGTCGACGGTGGTGCGGATGTTTTCGTCCACTACAGCGCGATCCAGATGGACGGGTACCGCACCCTCGAAGAGGGTCAGCGAGTTGAATTCGAGATCTCGCAGGGCCAGAAGGGGCCGCAGGCGGACATGGTCAAGCTCGCCGTCGGCTGAGCTCGGCGCGGTCGGCCGACGACACCGCTCGCACACGCAGGGCCCGTACCCCGTAAGAGGGTACGGGCCCTGCGCACGTCCTCACCGCCCCCCGGCGCCGCACGGCCGGAGGGCCTTCGGTTGTCCACAACCCGAGGGTGACGCTTGCACTCGCAGGGGTCGAGTGCTAATCATTGGCGTTAGCACTCTCCAGGTGAGAGTGACAGAACGTGGACCGGGCCGGTGAGGCCCGCAGGTCCGGTGGGGCAAGGATCCACCGGGCACGCTGGCCGTCCGTCGCGGGCGCCTCTCGGTCCGGAGAAATCCTTCCCCAAGCTCTCAACTGCGTTCGAGCAGGGGAGACCCCATTAGTCCGGGAGGACCACTTCACATGGCCAAGATCATCGCGTTCGACGAGGAGGCACGGCGCGGTCTCGAGCGCGGGATGAACCAGCTCGCCGACGCCGTCAAGGTCACCCTCGGCCCGAAGGGCCGTAACGTCGTCCTCGAGAAGAAGTGGGGCGCGCCCACGATCACCAACGATGGTGTGTCCATCGCCAAGGAGATCGAGCTCGAGGACCCGTACGAGAAGATCGGTGCGGAGCTGGTCAAGGAGGTCGCCAAGAAGACGGACGACGTCGCCGGCGACGGTACGACCACCGCCACCGTGCTCGCCCAGGCGCTCGTACGCGAGGGCCTGCGCAACGTCGCCGCGGGTGCCAACCCGATGGCTCTCAAGCGTGGCATCGAGAAGGCCGTCGAGGCCGTCTCCGCCGCCCTGCTGGAGCAGGCGAAGGACGTGGAGACCAAGGAGCAGATCGCTTCGACGGCCTCCATCTCCGCTGCCGACACCGAGATCGGCGCCAAGATCGCCGAGGCTATGGACAAGGTCGGCAAGGAAGGCGTCATCACCGTCGAGGAGTCCCAGACCTTCGGTCTGGAGCTGGAGCTCACCGAGGGTATGCGCTTCGACAAGGGCTACATCTCGGCGTACTTCGCCACCGACATGGAGCGTATGGAGACGTCGTTCGACGACCCGTACATCCTGATCGTCAACTCCAAGATCAGCAACGTGAAGGACCTCCTTCCGCTGCTCGAGAAGGTCATGCAGTCGGGCAAGCCCCTGCTGATCATCGCGGAGGACGTCGAGGGCGAGGCCCTGTCGACCCTGGTCGTCAACAAGATCCGTGGCACCTTCAAGTCCGTCGCCGTCAAGGCTCCGGGCTTCGGTGACCGCCGCAAGGCCATGCTCGGCGACATCGCCATCCTCACCGGTGGCACCGTCATCTCCGAGGAGGTCGGTCTCAAGCTGGAGAACGCCGGCCTGGACCTGCTCGGCACCGCCCGCAAGGTCGTCATCACCAAGGACGAGACGACCATCGTCGACGGTGGCGGCGAGAGCGACCAGGTGCAGGGTCGCGTCAAGCAGATCCGTGCCGAGATCGAGAACTCCGACTCGGACTACGACCGCGAGAAGCTCCAGGAGCGCCTCGCGAAGCTGGCCGGCGGCGTGGCCGTCATCAAGGCCGGCGCCGCCACCGAGGTGGAGCTCAAGGAGCGCAAGCACCGCATCGAGGACGCGGTGCGCAACGCCAAGGCCGCCGTCGAGGAGGGCATCGTCGCCGGTGGTGGCGTGGCTCTGCTCCAGGCCTCGGCCGTCTTCGAGAAGCTCGACCTGACCGGTGACGAGGCCACGGGCGCCAACGCCGTGAAGCTCGCGCTGGAGGCCCCGCTCAAGCAGATCGCCGTCAACGGTGGTCTCGAGGGTGGCGTCATCGTCGAGAAGGTGCGCAACCTGCCGATCGGTCACGGCCTCAACGCCGCGACCGGCGAGTACGTCGACATGATCGCCGAGGGCATCATCGACCCGGCGAAGGTCACGCGCTCCGCCCTGCAGAACGCCGCGTCCATCGCCGCGCTCTTCCTCACCACCGAGGCCGTCATCGCCGACAAGCCGGAGAAGGCCTCCGCGGCCGCTCCGGGCGGCATGCCGGGCGGTGACATGGACTTCTGATCCCCGGATCAGACGCTCCAGGCGGTACCCGCAGTACCCGTACGACGCCGGCCCCCGGGATTCGTCCCGGGGGCCGGCGTCGTTCTCGTCCGTCCGGCCGGCCCGCTCCCGCGTGCCCAGGTGCTCCCGACGCGCCGAACCGGGAACCGGGACGCACAACCGGAAGCCGGACGCGCCGGCCGGGAGCCAGGACGCGCCGGCCGGAGCCGGAACCCGCAGGGGCGGACACCCGTCCCCGGCGAAGCCTCGGGGGAGCGCCGAGCCGCCCGGCGCGCCGGGCGCCACCTCGGCAGTCGCGCCCCGAGTGTCCCCAGCACCCCTTGGCGTCAAGACTCGAACGCATGGCCACGCTGCGTTGAGCCCAACTCCCTTCTGTGTCAGCTCTATTGACACTTACGTTACAAAGGTTTTACGTTCGCTGGCACTTGAGAGCGCTCTCGAACGCGCTCCGCTTCCCCCCCATGACGAGGTGCTGCCCATGCAAGCCTCCTTCTCCAGACCAGCAGCGGCGACGGTCCTGGCCATCGCCCTGGCCGCCGTGGGTCTGGGCCCTGCCGCGTCCCCGGCGGCAGCCGCCACCATCCCCGCCGGTGCCGGCAGTTACACCGACAGCCGCCCCGCCGGTACGTCCGGTCCCACCACGAACACCGGCGCCCCCGTCACGCCCAAGCTCACGGCGGCGGCCAAGGACAGGCCGGTCCCGACCAACGACTGGTGGTCGTCCCTCGCCTACCAGCGCTACGGCGACAACCCGTACTCCACCCCGATGTACGGGCACCCGCTGACCTACCAGGCGACCTCGGGCGGACTACAGGTCGGCTACCCGACCACGCCCGCCGTCGTCGGGGACGGCCGCCAGTACGAGTACGCGCACAAGGCCGACCTGACCGTCGGCCTCAGCGGCCTGAACTCCCCGGACACCAAGGCCGACGACTGGTCCGACTGGACGGTCACCCCCTACTGGTCGGACGGCACCCGCACCCTGCGCACGACCATCGGGCACGGCATGCCCTTCGTGTACGCCAAGGGCTCCGGCGGCGACGCCCGCATCACCACGGCCGGCACCCCCACCGTCTTCGCGGACAACGGGAACGTCCTCGGCATCACGGTCGCCGGGCACCACTACGCCCTCTTCGCCCCGACCGGCAGCGACTGGGCCGTCTCCGGCTCCACGATCACCGCGGGCCTCGGCGGCAAGGACTACTTCTCGCTCGCCGTGCTGCCGTCCACGGACGCGCTCGCGACCTACCGGAAGTACGCCTTCAGCTTCGTCACGGGGTCCAAGGTGGCCTGGTCCTCCACCGGTGGCACGGTCAAGGCGACCTACACCCTGACCACGGAGGCCAAGGAGGGCACCGAACGGGGCACGATCCAGGCGCTGTACCGCCACCAGTGGCTGCACACCTCCGACGCGCTCACGCCGTACACGTACGTCTCCCCGCGCGGCACCATGAAGGTGCGGGAGTCCGCGTCCTTCACCACCAGCCAGAAGGGCTCCGGTGTGCTGCCCGCGCTGCCCGCGTCCGGCGGGGTCGACAAGGCGCGGCTGACCGGCTATCTGAACGAGGTGGCGAACGCCTCCGACCCGTTCTCCGGCGCCGGTGACACGTACTGGACGGGCAAGGCGCTGGGCCGCCTCGCCCAGTTGGTGCCCGTCGCCGACCAGATCGGCCAGCCCGGCATCCGGGACAAGCTGCTCGGCCTGATGAAGGGCCGCCTCCAGGAGTGGTTCACGGCGGGTGGCGCGGCCGAGTTCAGCTACGACAGGACCTGGAAGACGCTCACCGGCTACCCGGCCTCGTACGGCAGCGACACCGAGCTCAACGACCACCACTTCCACTACAGCTACTACGTGTACGCGGCGGCGATCGTCGCGCAGTACGACCAGGCGTGGGCCGCGGACTCGGCCTGGGGCACCATGGTCAAGACCCTGGTGCGGGACACCGCCAACCCCAGCCGCACGGACACCGCCTACCCGTTCCTGCGCGGCTTCGACGTGTACGCGGGACACAGCTGGGCCTCCGGCCACCAGGGTTTCGCGGCGGGCAACAACCAGGAGTCCTCGTCGGAGTCCGTCAACCTCAGCGCCGGGCTCGTCCTGTGGGGCGCGGCGACGGGTGACACCGCGCTGCGCGACCTCGGCAGCTACCTGCTGACGACGGAGTCGGAAGCGATCGCGCAGTACTGGTTCGACGCCGACCAGCAGGTGTTCCCGGGCTCCTTCGGCCACGACACGGTCGGGATGGTGTGGGGCAGCGGCGGCGCGTACTCCACCTGGTGGACGGCCAACCCGGAGGAGATCCACGGCATCAACGTCCTCCCCGTCACCGGCGGTTCGCTCCACCTGGCCCGCGACAAGGCGGCCGTCAGGCGGAACATCGCCGAGATGCAGCGGGAGAACGGCGGGCAGGCCGTCGAGTGGCGCGACATCTTGTGGGAGTTCGAGTCCCTGGCCGACCCGGCTGCCGCCAAGGCCAAGTGGGACGCCGGGAACGCGGGCTACACGCCCGAGCAGGGTGAGTCCCGGGCGCACACCTACCACTGGATCAGCACGCTCGACAGCCTGGGCGCGCCCGATCCTTCCGTCAGCGGGGACATCCCGACGTCGGCGGTGTTCACGAAGAACGGTGTCCGCACGTACAGCGCCCACAACCACGGGGCGACCGCCCGCACCGTCACCTTCTCCGACGGTGCGACCCTCTCGGTGCCGGCCCGTTCCACGGCCACCGGCACGGGTACCGGCGGCGGCGACCCCGATCCGGATCCCGAGGAGCCCGGCCCGTCCACCGGGAACACCTTCCGGCTGAAGTCGGGTGGCACGCTGACCACCGCCACGGACGGCGCCGCCGGTGCCGACACGCTGGCTTCGGCCGACGGCGTCAACCGGGACGGTACGCCGTACAGGCCGACGGTCTACGAGGCCAGGAAGGTCGACGGAACGCTCGCGGCCGGTGCTTCGACCGCCTTCCGCCTGCGGGTGGACGCGGGCACCAAGGTGGGCCTCGCCCCGCAGGTCAGGGTCAGTTACGACCTCACCGGGGACGGCACCTTCGACCGTACCGAAACCTTCCGCTACTTCGCGACCGACCCGGTCGCCGGGTGGGAGGAGTACACGCAGGCCGTGGGCACCGCGGCGGTGACGGGTAGCCTCGGCAACCTCAAGGGCGGAACGGTTCGCCTGGAGGTGTGGAACGCGCTGGGCAACGGCACGTCACAGGTGCAGACCGGCACGGACGCGGCGGTCGTGAAGATCCCGTACGTCTAGGAGCGCCTCCGGGTGCTCCGGTGTGCGGCGGGGTTCGCCCCTCTCGGGCCGGGGCCCGCCGCGCGAGCCGATCGGCCCCGTCCGGAGATCACCGGACGGGGCCGATCGCGGCACCCGGCCCGTGCGCCGGACGCGGACACTCGGTCCGTACGCCTCAAGCGCCTCAAGCGGGTGCCCGGCCCGTGCGCAGTACGCCGGCACCCGGCCCGTGCGCCGACGCGGACACCCTCCCCGTCCGCCGGACGCCGGGTCCCCGCCCGTCCGCCGGACGCCGCCACCCTGCCCGTGCGCCGGCCGCCCCGTACGGTCACGGCTGCCGGGCGGGGTCGTCGCGCGTAACCGGGCCGGCCCTCGGCGCCCTACCCGGCGGTAGCCGCTCCGTACCTGTCATGACCCTGGCGGAAGCGTCGACGAGCCTCCACAATGCACATGGGAGCGCTCCCATGTGGTGAGCGCCCCGTCTCCCCAGCAGCTGTCGACGAAAGGTCTTCCCGGTGCAAGCCTCACCACTCCCCGCACGGCCCGTGCGCGTCCGCCCCCGGAACGGCAGACGCGTGTTCGGGATGTCAGCCGCCGCCTTACTGTTCGCGGCGGCGCTGGCCGCACCGGGCACGGCCCTGGCCGAGGACGCCGAACCCGGGCCGGAGCAGATCACCAACGGCGACTTCGCCGCCGGTACGGCGCCCTGGTGGTGGACGGCGAACACCTCGGGGGTGGTGTCCGACGGCCGGCTGTGTGCGGAGGTCCCCGCCGGTACCGCCAACGCCTGGGACGTCATCGTCGGGCAGAACGACGTCCCGATCGTCGCGGGTGAGAGCTACGAGCTGTCCTACACGGCCAGTTCCTCCGTCCCGCTGACCGTCCAGACCCGGGTCCAGGAGGCGGTCGACCCGTACACGGCGGTGCTCGCCAGCGCGGACCCGGTGGGCACGGAGCCCACGCAGGTCACCCGCACGTTCACGGCCTCGGTGGACCAGCCCGCCGCGTCCGTGCAGTTGCAGATCGGCGGCGGTGAGCGGGCGACGACCTTCTGCCTCGACGACGTGTCGCTGCGGGGCGGGGCCGTGCCCCCCGTCTACGTGCCGGACACCGGTTCGCCGGTCCGCGTGAACCAGGTCGGTTACCTGCCTCGCGGGCCCAAGAGCGGCACCGTGGTCACCGACGCCGACGCGCCGCTGACCTGGACGGTCAAGGCCGCGAACGGCTCGACGGCCGCCACCGGCACGACCGTGCCGCAGGGCGAGGACCCGAGCTCGCGCCTGCGGGTCCACACCTTCGACTTCGGCGGCCTCACCACGGCGGGCGACGGCTACACCGTGGAGGTCGACGGCGAGGTGAGCGAGCCGTTCTCCATCCGCGGGGACCTGTACGACGGGCTCCGCTCCGACGCGCTGGCGTACTTCTACCACAACCGCAGCGGCATCGAGATCGACGCCGCCCTCGTCGGCGAGGAGTACGCGCGCCCGGCCGGGCACATCGGCGTGGCGCCCAACAAGGGCGACACGGACGTCCCCTGCCAGCCGGGGGTCTGCGACTACCGCCTGGACGTGTCGGGCGGCTGGTACGACGCGGGTGACCACGGCAAGTACGTCGTCAACGGCGGCATCTCGGTGGCTCAGCTGATGTCCACGTACGAGCGCACGCTGACCGCCCCGAACGCCGAGTCGGCGGAGCTCGCCGACGGGCAGCTGCGGGTGCCCGAGCGCGACAACGGGGTGCCGGACATCCTGGACGAGGCGCGCTGGGAGATGGACTTCCTGATGAAGATGCAGGTGCCGGCCGGAAAGCCCCTGGCGGGCATGGTCCACCACAAGATGCACGACGCCCAGTGGACCGGTCTGCCGACGAAGCCGCACCTCGACCCGCAGCAGCGCGAGTTGCACCCTCCGTCCACGGCCGCCACCCTCAACGTCGCCGCGACGGCCGCCCAGTGCGCCCGGCTCTACGCCCCCTTCGACAAGCCCTTCGCCGACCGCTGCCTGCGGGCCGCGGAGACCGCCTGGGCCGCCGCGAAGCAGCACCCGGACGTGCTCGCCGACCCGAACGACGGCACCGGCGGCGGGACGTACAGCGACAACGACGTCTCGGACGAGTTCTACTGGGCGGCCGCCGAGCTGTTCACCACCACGGGCAAGGACGCCTACCGCCAGGCGGTGCTCTCCTCCGACCTGCACGGCGACGCGGACGCGGTCTTCCCCGCGGGCGGCGGCATCTCCTGGGGTTCCACGGCCGGACTCGGGGCGCTCACCCTGGCCACCGTGCCCAACGCCCTCACGGCCGCACAGCTGACCGAGGCCCGCGCCGTGGTGACCACGGGCGCCGACCGCTATGCCGCGCAGTCCCGTGCGCAGGCGTACGGGCTGCCGTACGCGCCGAACGGCGAGGACTACGTCTGGGGTTCCAACAGCCAGGTGCTCAACAACATGGTGGTCCTGGCCACCGCCCACGACCTGACCGGTGACGCCGCCTACCAGGACGCCGTGCTGCGGGGGGCCGACTACCTGCTCGGCCGCAACCCCCTGAACCTGTCCTACGTCACCGGCTACGGCGAGCGGAACTCGCACAACCAGCACCACCGCTTCTGGGCGCACCAGAACGACCCCGCCCTGCCGCACCCGGCGCCCGGCTCGATCGCGGGCGGGCCCAACCTGACCGCGGCCGCCTCGGGCGACCCGGTGGCCGCGGAGAAGCTGACCGGCTGCGCCCCGGCCATGTGCTACATCGACGACATCGGTTCCTGGTCGACCAACGAGATCACCATCAACTGGAACGCGCCGCTGGCCTTCATCGCCTCCTACCTGGACGACGCGGGTGACGGCGGGCAGGCCGCACCGGCCCGCGCGTGCGAGGTCGCGTACTCCTCGCACCCGTGGAGCGGCGGTTCCACGGTGACGGTCCGGCTCCGCAACACCGGCTCCGAGCGGGTCTCGCCGTGGTCGCTGACCTGGCTGATGCCGGGTGAGCAGCGGCTGAGCCACACCTGGAGCGCGGAGTTCACCCAGGACGGCCGCACGGTCAGCGCCAAGCCGCTGTCGTGGAACCGGACCCTTGCCCCGGGGGCCGCGGTCGACTTCGGGTTCAACGTCTCGGCCAAGGCCTCGTCGCCCGACCCGGGAGCGTTCAAGCTGAACGGCAGGGCCTGCACCTCGGGTTGATCACCCGCGGGTCCTCACGGCCCGGGTACGGC
>NZ_JBEXWB010000030.1:0-38558 GCF_040629645.1 Streptomyces sp. NPDC005899
CGCGGGCGGGCCCGGTGAGGGCGCGCCCGCGCGGGCTGGTGACCCGCCACGGCTCGCCGGGCTCGACGGAGAGGCGGTAGGCGGCGCGCGGGAGCAGCAGTCCGGCGGCGGCGCCCCAGACCCCGGCGACCGCGATGAGGGTGACGTCCACGGCGCCGACACTAATCCGCCGTGCCCGGGCCGGTCTTGGGCCCTGGGGCCCACTGCGGGCCGTTGCGGACCCACGGGCCGTCCGGGAGGTCTACCGTCGGTGCCATGGGGAGATGGCGGAACGGCAGCGGGACACTGACGGTGGGAACGGACGCCGAGGCGCGGGAGGTGCCGCTGCGGATCGCCGCCTCCTACCGGGCGAGGACACGGGGACTGCTCGGCGCTGACGGAATCGACGGGGCGCTGCTGATCACTCCGTGCGCGAGTGTGCACACCTTCCGGATGCGGTTCACCATCGACGTGGCCTACCTGGACCGGAAGCTGAACGTCCTGGCGGTCCGCACGATGCACCCGGGCCGCCTCGGGCTGCCCAGGCCGCGCGCCCGCCACGTGGTCGAGGCGGAGGCCGGTGCGATGGAGCGCTGGGGCCTGCGGCCGGGCACGCGGGTGCGGGTCTCCGTGCCCGTCACGGAGGCTTCACCGCCTGCGCGGTGACGGCCCTCGGTCGCCGGCAGCGCCCTGGCCCCGGTGCACGTGGACGGCCGGGAACTCCCGGGGCGGGTGGATCCGTACGCCCGGGTCACGGCGGCCCCGGCCCCAGCAGCGTCCACGCCCCGTACGCGGCGGAGCCCAGGGCCAGCACCGCGACGACCGTCACCGTGCGCGCCGTCGCGCGCGGCCCCGCCAGGGCCGCGGCCGGCGGCAGGAGCAGCGGGAAGGCGGGCATCATCAGGCGCGGGCGTGAGCCGAAGTAGCCCGAGCCGATGAGCGAGATCACGACGATCGCGATGCCGTACACGAGCACGGGGAGCGGCTGCCGCTGCCGCACGCACAGGAACACCAGCCACCCCAGGAGGCCCAGAGCCGCGCACAGCCCCAGAACGGCCGGCCACGGCAGGCCGAGGATGAACCCGGCCAGCGCCCGGCCCCCGTCGATGCTGTTGCCCCACTGGGCCTGCACCTGGAAGTAGGCGAGGGGGCCGCCCTCCCGCACGCCGACGAACACCACGTAGGCCAGCCAGCCCAGCGGTGCCAGGAAGACCCCCAGCACCATGTGGGCGTTGCGCCGCAGCAGGCGTTCCCCGCCGCCGAGCCGGTACTCCCGTACGAGGGTGACGGCGGCGGTGACGGTGAGGGCGGCGATGAGCGCGGCCGCCGAGGGCCGCGTCAGCCCCGCGAACACGCACAGCGCACCGGCGGTCGTCCACCGGCCCCGGAGCACGGCGTGCAGGGACCAGGCCGCGAGTGCCGTGAACAGGGTCTCGGTGTAGGCCATCGACTGCACGAACGCCGTCGGGTAGGCCCCCCACAGCGCGGCCAGCACTATCCCGGTGCGCCGCCCACGGATCTCTGTGCCGACGGCGTGGATCCCCCAGGCCGCGAGGAGCCCGGCCAGCCAGGCGAGGGCGATCCCGGCGCCCTGGAGGGTGAGCGGACCGACCGCGGCCAGGCCGCGTTCCAGCACCGGAAGGAGCGGGAAGAAGGCGAGGTCGGAGTGGACGCCGCCGTCCGGGAGGGTGACGGTGTAGCCGTAGCCGTGCTCGGCGATCCGCTGGTACCAGACGGAGTCCCAGCGCCCGCCGAGCAGGCGCGCGGGGTCCTTCCCGGCGGCCGAGGCCGCCACCAGGAAGACGACGAGCCCGACGGCCCGGACCGCCGCGTAGGCACCCAGTGCGGGGGCGGCGGCGGTGAGCAGCGCCACGGCGCGGTGCCGGGCGCGGCCGGATTCGGGCGCCGCCGGGCGGGGGCGCGTCTGCGGAGGGGGCATGTCGCCGATTATGAGCCCGCCGCCGTGTCGCCACCGATCCGGGCCGGGCACCGGCCTCCGGGGGACCGCGGGGCGTCCGTGTGTGGGGCGCGGGACGGGACGGGTGCCGGACGGGCCGGGGCCGGACGCACGGCGGGCATGCGCCGGACGGGCCGAGGGCCGGACGGAGCGGGTGCGGCGGCCGTGCGGGGTGGGGCTCGGTACTGACGGTGGCGACGTGCCCACCGGCCACGGTGGGCCGGGGTGCGGGGGTGCGAGGGTTTCGGCTTCCTGCCCCGCCGCGGGTCCCTCGGCGCCCGGGTCGGTCGCGACCGCGGGGTCGTCGTCCGTCCGGCGGAGGCGGCGGCGGGCGAAGGTGGCCGAACCCCGTGCGGGCGCGCCCCGCGAGACGGGCGGAACGCGCGCCGGCCCGGCGAGCACGATCCCAACCCGGCCGCACCGGCCGCCGGTTGGGCCCGTAATTGGGGCCGGGGGCCCAGGTCGGGCGCGCTTCACCGCCGTACATTCGGCCCCGGGAAGCAAGAGGGCGGGCGTCGGCGAGAGGGTGAACCGTGAGCGGTGGCAGCGACTGGGGAAGCAGGGTCCCGGGCCGGGTACCACCCGTACCCGCCCAGGGCGGGGGTGGCTGGTTCTTCCCGCTGAGCCGCAGCTGGGCGGCCGGCGCACTCGTCTACATCGCCGCCGGGTTCGTGCTGACGCGGGCGCTCGTGGAGACACTCGCGACCGACGACCGGCTCCAGCTGTTCGGCTGGCGGCTGGCCCTGCTGCACCTTCCCGGGGTCGCCGTCACCGCGCTGACCGTCCTCGCGGCCTCCCGCGCCCTTCCCGATCCGCAGCGCGAGTCGCCCGTCCTGCGCCTCCTGGGCGCGCTCGCCGTCCCCGTCGCCGGACTCGCCTACGGATACGCCGTGTCGTGGGACGTCGTCGGCACCGAGGGCCTGCTCATGCCGGTCGTCTCGATGGTCACCGGCTCGGCCGTGGGGCTGGCGCTGGACCGGCTGGTGGAGGGGCGGGGCACGGGATCCCCCGCCCAGGCGCCGCACGGCCGCTCCTACCACTGGCGTGACGCCGGTGCCACCGCCACGGAGTACCTGGGTGTCATCGTCCTGGTCGTCGCACTGATCGGCGCACTCGCGACGGCCGGTCTCGGCGGCCGGATCGGCGAGGGCATCCGGTGTGCGATCAGCTCACTCACCGGGGACGGCGCCGGGTGCACGGCGGGCGGGAACGGTACGGCGAAGCCGAAGACGGACGCCGACTACGAGCCGGCGCTCTGCCAGGTGTCGAGCATCTCGGACACCGCGGGCGGGAAGGTGAAGATCGGGTGGTTCGAGTGGGGTGAGGAGTACGGCTTCCAGCAGAAGGTCGCCCAGGCCAAGGCCGATGTGAACGAGGACGGGAAGGTCGACGAGAACGACAAGCTCGTCTACATGACGTTCACCGACGCCGCGTCGGCCGGCGTCAACGCCAGTACGCCGGGCGCCAAGCTCGGCAAACTCGGCAAGGCGGACGTCGACATCGGCGGCGGCATCAAGATCACCAACGGTGACACCTGGGTGTTCAGGAGCGAGGCCGACGCCCAGAAGATGAGGGACGACATCGAGGAGATGAAGATGTGGGAGACCTCGATGAAGCACAGCGGCGGTTACGGCGGCGGCTGGTACTCCGGCATGAAGTGGGCGGAGAAGACGGAGGACATCGAGAAGAAGATCGGCGACAAGAAGATCTCCTACTCGACGCTCGGCATCAACGTGTACGCGGACGGCGGACTCTCCATCAAGGCGGGTGACGAGAACAAGCTCGGCGCCAAGCTGGGCGGCAAGGCCAAGTTCTCCCCGGACGTGACGATCACCAAGGACGACGTGAAGGAGAACGAGTCCTACACGTACACCGCGAAGCTCGAGCTGGAGGGCAAGGTCGGCGGCAACGCGGGCCCGCTCGGCGGCACGGCGGGGGCGAAGGACACCCGCACGGGGGCCCTCACCGTCACCCGTGACCAGAAGACCGGGAAGATCGTCCGCATCGACATGACGCAGACGGTGGAGAAGACCTCGACATCCGACAAGGGCGAAGCCGGCGGCGACAACGGCGAGAAGGGAAAGGACAAACGCGGTGGCAAGGGCAGCGTGACCGACTCCTCCGGCGACACCGGCATCGAGGTCCGGACGAACTCGATCGTCTTCGGCAAGGAGACCGACGAGGACACGGAGGCCAAGCGGGCCGTCGCCGAGCAGTGGCTGGACGGCTCCGGCGACAACACGGCTCCGTTCGCGTACATGTTCGGCGACCACTCCCTCCAGCAGAAGCCCGCCGGCACCGACCCCTTCGAGCAGCTGATGTTCCAGGACGGCCTCTCCAGCACCATGCTCTACCTCGGTGAGACGGACGCCCAGGAGTTCGGTTTCGAGGTGTCGCTCGGCATGAGTCTGGGCTTCTCCGTCTCCGACGAGCACAAGAAGGAGACGCTGACCGACGCGCGGTTCCTCGGAGCTCCGCGGGGCGACAAGCGCGCGTACCTCCCGTACAGCTACTGCGCACAGTGAACGCGCACGACGAAGAGGCGATGACGTTGACGAAGTGCAAGGCGCCCGGCGCGTTCGCCGTCGCCGCGCTCGGTCTGACGCTGCTCACCGGTTGCGGCGGCGGGGACGCCGCCGCGGTCCCGGCGGGGTGGAAGACGCTCGACACGAGGAGCGTGTCCGTGGGTTACCCGGCGGACCGCGGGTACGCCCCCCAGCCGGCCGCCGAGCGGGCGAAGGCCAACGCCGCCGTGGCCCTCAAGGAGGAGAAGGGGCTGCGCACCGGCATGGTCTCGGTGCAGCTGGACTTCGCCACGGGCGTCGGCGACGCCGGCGAGGCAGCGGCCGCGGCGGGGGCCGGGATCGGTCTCGGGGCGACCCGGAAGGACACCCGGGACGTGCGCCTGGCAGGCGAGGAGAGCGCCCGCGAAGCCCGCCGCATCGACTACGAGTTCACCTCGGGCGGCGAGGACCGGACGCCGGCGAAGGGCACCCGGATGTCCGGGGTGGTGGTGGCGGGGGTCGACTCGCGGGACGTACCGTTCGCCATCCGGATCAACGCGGTGAAGGGCGCGCTGAGCCCCGCCGACCTCGACGCGTTCGTCAAGTCCATCACCGTCAAGTAACCCGCTGCGGAGCACCTTCCATGGACGTACTGCCCGGTGGCACCGCCACCTTCCTGCTGCTGTTCGGCCTGTTCCTCGGCGCGTTCGCCGTCCGGTCCGCCCTCCGGCTGGGCCGGGTCCTGCGGCTGGTGAGGCGCGGCGAGCGCGCCGAGGGCCGGTGCGCGGACCGGCGCGTGGTCGACCGGGGGTCGGGGATGGAGTGGCGCTACGCCACCGAGTACGTCTTCGCCTTCCGCACCCCGGACGGGGCGGAGGTGGAGTTCACCGACCACGCCCCCGGCCCGTTCGGCTTCCGGGTCGGGGCGCCGGTGCGCGTCTCCTACGACCCGGCGGACCCGGTACGGCGGGCCACCGTGGCGGGGCCGGGCGCGTGGGGCCCGGCCCTGATGCCGGCGGTGTTCGCCGCCGTGCTCGGGCTGTTCTCGCTGGGGCTCCTCCTCGGCTTCGCGGCCGCCCGCGGCTGGCTCTGACCGCCGGGGTGTCAGCCGGCGGACACCGCCGTCGGCAGCGCCACGGCGAAGAGCACGACGGGTTCCTCGCGGTCCGCCCGTCCGGTGCCGACTCCGACCGTGCGCCCGGCGCCCGCCTCCCAGACCTGGAGGTCCCCGTAGTAGCCGAGTTCGAAGAGCGCCTCGTAGAACGGGGGTACGGGCGCCCCCTCCGCCTCGCGTTCGGCGTACGCGTCCGTGGGCAGCTCGCCGTGCGGCCCCCACCGCGCGTCCAGGGCGAGGACCACGCCCCAGCGCTCGGTCTCGAACGCCTCGTGCTCGGCGTCCGCACCGTCGTCGCCGCCGTAGAAGTCCTGACCCACCCGGAGCGCGACGATCGCGAAGTCCTCGCCCCAGGCGGAGCGGGTGGTGTCGGCGCGGCCCGTCCAGGGCGGGGCCGGCGAGCCGGTCCGCAGTGCCTCGATCGCCGAGACGTCCTCCCGCACCCTGGCCTGGAGCTCGAGCGCCCCGCTCACCACACGGGCCGCGGTGCCGCCGCGGGCAGGGGCTCCAGCGCACCCGCCTCGGCCAGTGTCCGCTGCGCGGACGTGACGGCCTCGACGGAGTCGCCCGTCTCCAGGACCACCCCGCCGCCCGACGTGATCCGGCGCGGACCCTCGAAGGCGTCGGGGACCAGGGCGGCGCGGTTCGCGGAGAGGTAGGTGGCCCATCCGCAGCGCGGCTGCGAGTTGCGGAGGCCGAAGGCCGCCTTGACCGCGCCGAACAGCTCCCGGTCGTACGTCAGTCCGGTGTCGGCTCCCCAGGACTCGGCGAGGACGGCGAGCGCCTCGGGCAGCCGGCCGGTGAGCGGAGCCTCCGCTCCGGGCTGCGAGCCGGGTGCCGCCGCAGGCGCCGGGAACAGCTGGAGCGTCGCCGTGAACGGCGTGTACTCGTCGCTGCCGCCCCCCTTCGCCCGCAGGTAGGCGTAACCGCCGCCCGGCCACGTGCCGACGACGGCGGCCGACCAGCCGACGAGGTCGGCGTCCTCCTCCGGCCCTCCGGCCTCGACGACGGCGGCGACGTCCTCGGCCTTGTCCGGCACGGTCTCACCCCTGCCGCCGTCGACGTCCCAGCGCCAGTCGACCGCAGCCCCGGCCGACAGGTCCGTGAGCCGGCCGAGCGTCACCAGCCAGCGCTCCGCCAGCTCCAGGGGTGACTCGGGCCGGGGCCCCCAGGACACCTTCACTACCACTTCGCCGGACATGCGCGCCTCTCCGCCCTCGTTCGTCCGCTGCCGCTACTTCTCCACCTCAGTGTGCTTCACGACCACGTCCACGTCCGCGTCGTCGAACGCCTTCTGCGCCGCGTCCGCGACCTTCTTGTTCGAGAAGTTCCACTCGACCGGTCTCCCACCGGCCGCACGCACCTGACGCTGTGCCTGCTCCACGAACTTCGCCGCCTGCGCCGGCTCCAGGGTGCCGTCCGGCCGGACCTTCTTCCCGTAACCGAACTTCGCCTCCTTGTACGTCCCCGACGCCGAGTCCCATCCGTCGAAGTCGACGTCACGGCCGGTGCGCGGGTCCTTCACCGCGTACTCCTTGCCGCGCTTCACCCCGGAGACCTGCTCCTGGTAACGCATCCAGCGTTCCGTACCCGGCCAGTACGCCACCGACTTCTTGGCCTTCCAGGTGCCGTCACCGAGGTCCTTGGACCCCTTGCGCGGGTTCTTCAGGTCGCCGTACCAGGAGGGCTTCGCCCACTTGGCCACCTTCTTGCGGCTGGCCTCCTTCGCGGCCTCCTTGGCGGCGTCGGCGTCCTTCTGCGCCTGCTCCGCCGCGTCGATCTCCTCCTGGTCGACACCCTCGCACTTCTTCTCCGCACGGAGAAGGACGGGCGCCCCCTGCACGCGGTACGCCACCGACGCGTGCGCTGCCGCGTTCACACCGGCGGCGTAGGAGGGCTGCCGCCACCCGGTGCCGGGCGGTGCGGTGCCGGGCGGGCCGTCGAGCGGGACGGTGCCGAGAGGGCCGGCGAGGAGAGGGCCGGTGTCGGGAGGGTCGGCGCCGAGGGGGCCGGCGCCGATCAGACAGCCCTTGCCCGCCAGCTCCTCGGCGGCGTCGTCGGCGTGCCGCTGGGCCTCCTCCGCGGCCTTCCTCGCCCCGTCGACGTCGCCCTTGCCGGCGGCCTTGCGTGCCCGTTCCGCCGCCTTGCCCGCCTTCTGGGCGGCCTTCCCGAGCTTGCCCAGCTTGCCCAGTTTGCCGATCTTGCCGAGTTTCTGGGCGACCTTCGCCTCTCCGTAGCCGGGGATGAAGAGGGACCCGACGTTCCAGACGACGTCGGTGGCCGCCCGGGTCTTCTGGCCGTTGTTCCACCGGTCCTTGACGTCGTCGCCGACGAACATGTCGTCGAGCACCGTCAGCCCGGTGTCCACCGAGGAGCCGCCCCAGTCGGTCAGGGCGTCCCAGTAGTCGCCCTTTCGCCACTTGTCACCGGCGTCCTTGGTGCCCTCGGACCACGCGTCACCGAGCGAGCTCCCGTAGTCCTTGAGTCCGTCCCAGGTGCCGGGGAGGTCCGTGACCGTGTCCCAGATGCCGGTGACGTCGCCCCACACACCGTCGACGAACAGGCCGCCGCCCACCTGGCCGACCCTGTCGCCGGCGCAGGAGAAGAAGGCGCCGAAGCCGGAGAAGCAGTCCTCGTCGTCATCGTCTCCCCCGCCGCTCTCCGCCTCGTCGTCCTCCCAGCCCGGCTCGTCCTCGGCGGCGTCGGTCTTCTCCTCGTCCGGCTCGTCCCACCCCGCCGGCAGGGGCGTGACGGCATCCCTGCCGCCTGTGCCGCCTGTCCGGCCTGTGCCGCCTGTGCCGCCTGTGCCGCCTGTGCCGCCGGAGCCTGCTGTGCCGCCGGTGCCTTCTGTGCCGCCGGCACCCGTGCCTCCTGCGCCACCTGTGCCGTTGGTGCCGCCGGTACCGCCCGCGCCACCGGTGCTGCCCGCGCCTCCGGTGCTGCCCGCGCCTCCGGTGCTGCCCGCACTTCCGGTGCTGCCCGTGCCACCTGCGGCTCCGGTACCTCCCGAACTCCCGGTGGCACCGCCCTCGGTGCCACCGCCGGGCTCCTGGGGTCCCGTGTCGCCGCCGGCCTCCACCGCCTCCCTGCCGTCCCCCGTGGCGGGGCAGCCGGTGCCGGTCAGGGAGCAGATGGCGGACTGGAGGCTGTGGGAGATCTGGCCGCCCACCCCGCCGAGGACGAGAGCGAGGATGATGATCGCCACGAGCGCGATCAGGCCGGCGTACTCGACGGTCGACTGGCCCCGGTCGCGCCGCCAGGTGATCATCCGGGGCAGGGAGAACGCCCCGTGCCCGTCCCCGTCACCCTCTCGCTGGGACGGGTCCAGCCGGAACCACGCCCTGCTGGACGCGCGGCTGAGGAAGACGAGGATCAGCAGCGGCAGGAACATCTGCGTGAGGCCCCGGAACGAACCGTCCCGCAGGCTGGACACCCCGCCGAGCAGCAGCCACGCCTGTACGGCGAGCAGCCCTCGCCACACCCACGCACCGCCCGTACGCACCCTGCGCACCAGCACCCATCCGGTGACACCGGGCGCGGCCCCGTAGGCGACGAGGGCGAGCATGGTGGCGTCCAGTGCCTCGGCGGCGGACGCCGCCAGCAGCAGTCCCACCCCGCCGAACACCGTGACGGCGAACAGCACGTGCACGAGGATGCGCGCCACGCTCAGCAGTTGTGGCATGTCTTGACGCCGGTCAGCAGGTGGCTGCCAGGCACCGCCGAAAGCGGGAGTTCCCCCCAGGGTGGACACGATCGACCTCAACTCGCCTCAGTATTGGGCAGATTGAGCCTCGACCGTACGACGCCGGGCCGCGTGGAAGCGTGGGCCCACGGACCCAAACAGGGACCCATCCGCGCGCCGGATCAGGAGCGGGAGCGGGAGTGGGCACAGAAGCAGGCACGGGAGCGGAAGGGGTGGGAGCGGTCCCGGCTCGCCGTCCGGACCCCGTCAGTCGTCAGTCCTTGATCCCCAGGCCCGCGTAGATGTTGATGTCCGCGTCCGTGACGTCACTGATGTCCGCGTAGCGGACCTTCTCGATGTCGCGAAGACTCGCGAGGTAGGACGCATCGGGCCGGTTGGGGGCCGGAGCCGCGTGGTCAGGGCGCCAGCGGTGCGCCGGGACCACAGCCGGTCCGGCGAGCCGCAGCCCGTTCTCCGTGAAGAAGCGCTCCACGTCTGCGTGGGAACGCAGTACGAAAGTGAAACCGCGCTCGGTGTACGTCCGCTGGACCGCCCGCACCTTCTCCGGGTTCAGGTCGTCGGTGAGGTGACTGAGGACCAGCCGGCTGCCGGAGGGCAGCGCACCGATCAACCACTCATCCCGGCGAATTGGCCCGGCTTCGGTGCCCCGCTGCCGGGGCCGGGCGTCCAGGCCCTCCTGCGCCGCCCCGCCTGAAGGAAAATCACCGGAAGGAGAAGCACCGGGAGGAGATGCACCGTCCGGCCGCCGGCCGTGGGTGCTTCCGCGAGCGGTCCCGGGCGTCGTGGCCGGCAGGGCTGGTCACCTGCTCCGATCCGGCCCGCTCGAACGGCGGCGGGCCGCGTAGTGCCAGGCGCCCAGGGCCAGGACCAGCACCGTGCCGGTGCCGACGCCCGCGAGTCCCACCACCCGCATCCGGGAGTCGTCCCCCGTCCCCCCGGACGGATCGCCGAGACCGAAGCCGGCCGCCTCCGGGTCGCCGTCGTACGGCGGGCCGGCCTGCGCCGCCCCCCGGAGGTCGACGTCCAGGGTCAGCGGGACGGTGCTCCGGGCACGCGCGGCGAGTGTCACCTGGACGTAGTACCAGCCCTGGAAGCGCATCGCGCTCTCCGCCTCGGTGTCGCCCTCGAACCGGTTGGCGTAGGCCGCGGGCGCGGTGCCCAGTCGCACCCCCGCGGGGCTGCCCGTGTAGCCGACCGTCGTGTCGGTGACCCGGCCGCGGGCCGTGTTGTAGAGCTCCAGGCGCAAGCCGTCGGCCGCGAAGAAGGAGTCGCCCGCATCCGAGCCGGCCAGTCGGGCCCGCAGGAGGAGTTGCTGACCCCAGGCGACGGGCACCCGGTAGAAGCGGCTCTCACCGGGGCTGATCTCGTCGCGCCACACACCTTCGCGGACGGCCGCCGCGTCGTTGAACCCCGTGCCTCCGGCAACGCTCTCCTCCCTTGAGCCGGTGGGGGCGGGCGGAGCCTCGGAGCTCCAGCCGGTCGGCACCCGCGGTGTGTCGCCGCCGGGTACGAGACCGGGCTCGGCCAGGTACGTCAGCTCGACGGGCCAGGGCTTCCCGGCGGCGCCGGAGGAAGCGGATCCGGTCCGCTCCACCGTGTAGAAGTACTCCCCTGCCTCCTGGCAACCACTGCCGTGCTCGATGCGCCGGGACGCGAACCCCGCGATCGGCCGGGTCGTCTCGCCACCACCGAACGTCAGGCTCCGGTCGGTACCGCACGTCGTGCCGTCGGCGGAGGCCAGTGAGAGCCGGACACCGTCGGCGAAGCCGATCGCGGTGCCGGGGGGTGGCGCGACCACGGTGGAGACGTAGGCGTCCGACACGCCGTCGAGGCGAACCCGGTAGTACTTCTTCTCACCCGGGCCGACGGAGTCGGTGTAGAGGGACGATCTGTCCAGGAGCGGGCCGTCGATGCTCGACTCCGTGCCCTTGACGGACCGCGCTCCCGGGGCCTGCCGGTAGGCGGGGACGTCCTCCGCAGCGGCCGCCCCCATGAGCACGGCCACGGAAAGCGCCGCCGCCACGACCACGGCCCCACCTCGGGACCCCGCCCTCGTCCCGTTCCTCGTTCCCGTCATCATCACTCGCACCACTTCGGCTACCGGCACAGGCAGAGGAACGGGGCCCGAGCCCCTGGCGCCGGCCGGCCGAGGAGCTGGACCCCGTTCGCCCCGTTCAGTTCTGCGAACCGCTGGTGCGCGGGAAGGAGACCTCCACACGACGGTTCTTCTTGCGGCCCTCTTCGGTGTCGTTGCTGGCGATCGGATACTGCTCGCCGTAACCGCGGATCTCGAAGGTGACGCCCGGGAGCTTGGTGACCAGGACTCCCTGCACCGCGTTCGCCCGCTCCTTGGACAGCACATCGCCGTGCGCGGACGACCCGAGGTTGTCCGTGAATCCGAAGACCCGGACCTTCGGGGCCTTCTGCGTCTGGATCTCCGCCGCGATCGCGTTGATGCGGGCCGTGGCGGCGCTGCTCAGCTTGGCGCTGTCCTTGCCGAAGAGAACCTCCGCCTGCAGGGCGAAGGTGATGTCGGCGTTGGTGTCCTCGCGGCGTTCCTCACCACCCATGTCCTCGACGATGGACTTGATGTCGAGCACGCGGACGTCACCGAGGGTCGCCCCGTCACCGAGCATCAGCCCTGGTGAGTTCGCATCGACCTCTACGGGGGGCGCGGCGCTCGGGACGGCGGTGGGGCTGTCGTCCGCGGACGCCGAGGTGGCGCCCCAGAGCGCCGAGGAACCGAGGACGACGGCTGCGGCGGCGCAGAGCCCGATACGGCAGCGGAGCGCGCTTCGCGGTGCGGCCGGTGTGGGGGCGGGTGGCTGCATGGCGGTCGTCACCCCGAGATCTTGATCGTCGCGGTGGGCATGGTGGGGATCTGGAAGTCGACCTCGGTGGTGCTCGCCGGCGGGGCGGGGAACTGGGCGAAGAACGGAGCCTCCGCTCCTGGCGTCAGACCTTCGAACTTGGTGCACAGGCATCGACCGTCGGTGTCCCGCAGCACGAGGTAGCGCTTTTTGCCCGTCTGGTCGACAAGTGAGGCACCCGCCATCGAGGCGCCGTTGCCGGCGACTTCCTGTTCCATGCCCTGCCACCCGGAGGCGGTCCAGATCTGCTTGGACCCGTTCTTCACCCTCCCCTTGACCGTCACGAAACCGCCGGCCTCACGCTTGACCGAACTGACCACAGCTTCAACACCGTCCTTGCCCTTGATCGAGGCAAGCACCTCCGTCTCGTCGTCTTCAGCCGGGGCGGGAGGTTCGGTCTTCTGCTCGGAAGACGAGGACGTGGAGCCTTCCGGCTTACTTTCAGGCTTGTCGGAACCCTCGTCGCCTCCACAGGCCGTCAGTACGACAGCCATGGCTACAGAGGCGGCAGCGACGGCCGCCCCCTTGAAGCGAATCCGGGTCATGGCTGCACGCATCGGCGCGTTCCTCTCGGTGACGTTCACTTAATTGTCGGCCAGATGGACGGAGAACAGGTCTGCCAGGTCGGGCAGCAGGTCAAGGTTTTTCGGGTCGATGTGGAAGTCATCGCCATCATCACAGACGGCCTTGTACGACTTCTGCTCCTCGGCCTCACCCGTGTCGCCGTCTTCGTCTTCCCCCGGGGGACTCGGCGCGGGATGCATGTCCTCTTCGATGCGGCAACGAGGCTCGATCACCGCCCTGGCGGTGGCCTCGGCCTTCTTCGTCCCGGTACCGGCGATCACCGAGCTGCCCACGGTCCGGTTGGTCTTGACGGTGACCGTGTAGGACGCTTCGGGCCAGACGCCCGCATCACACACCACCTGCTCGGCATCGTTCGCCGCCGCGAGCCGGTCCGCCGCGGAACACGACCCCGCTCCGACCTCCCGCCCGCTCAGCAGGTCGTCCCACGCGTGCAGGTCGAATACACCGGGCCATGTCCACCGGTCTCGCGCGTCCTGCGCGGCCGCGAGTGCGGCGGCGTCGGCGGCCGTCTGCGCCTCGTTCTTCTTCATCGATGCCTGGCCGACCGCGAAGTAGGCGAACGCAAGGAAGAGCAGGCCCGCCACCACCGCGATGTAGATGGGGAAGGCCTGCCCTGCCTCGCTGGTACCTCTGACGATCAGCCGCCCGTGATCTTGCCGATCTGCGTGGTGATGGCCGTCGCGATGGCATTGCCGAAGTTCGTCGTCATGAGCACCCCGATGATCGCCACGACCACCACGATGATGCCCAGGTACTCCACCGCGCCCTGCCCCCGGTCCGCCCGGGCCTTCATGCGCTCGACGGACGTGTTCGCCCAGACCTTGGCGTTGATGGAAGCCTTCAGCATCAGCTTGCTCATGGTGTGCCCCTCCGGGTTCGGCCGACCGGGTGGCGGTCGACGTGTAGGTCTCTGTGGTGCCGCCCGCGTTACCGGCTTCCTCCTGGCCGGTGCCGTCGGCGACATGAGAAACGTACGGCCGGGCGCCCCGTTCGGCGCAGGGCCCCAGGGCCCAAAGCCGGGCCCAAAAGGCGTGTTGGGTCCCTCGGCCCAGGCGTGCTCTCCCCCGTTCAGCCATGGCGTCCTGTCCCCCTCGTCCCAGGTCCCGGGCCCGGCGCCGTGCCGAGCCAGCGGGCGATCGCTTCGCTTCGGCTGCCGCTGTGCAGCTTGGTGAAGATCCTGTTGATGTGGTTCTTGACCGTCTTCTCACTGATGAAGCAGGTGGCGGCGATCTGGTGGTTGCTCATCCCGGACGCGATGAGGTCCATGACCTCCGCCTCCCTCGAACTCAGGCCGTAGCGGCTCCTGTCGGGCGCCGGAAGCGGGCTGCGGCTCCCTTCAGTCAAAGACTGTGCCACAACAGGTTGCAGCTGCGAAAGGCTTTCCGGCAGGCCCGCAGGTCGCGGGCCTGCGGGCGCGGGGGCCCCGGGAGGCGCCGCGTCGTACGGGCCGCTTTCCGCGTGCTGGTCCGGGTGGCCGGGTCCCCCGTGCGGCGGGCCGGCCGTGAGTGCGGTCCCCAGGCCTTCCGGAAGGGGTCGCGGCGCCTGGTCGGGTCCTTGGCGCATATGGGCGAGGAGGGCGTCGGCCGCCGTGGCCGTGAAGTGGGCCCGGCCGCTCTTCGTGTCGCGTACGGCCTGCACCAGCTGGTCCGCCGTGAACTCACCGTGGACCAGGTAGCCGCCCGCGCCCAGGCGCAGCGCCTCATGGACGATGTCGCTCTCACGGCTGTAGGTCAGCATCATCACAGGTGCAATCTGCACCAGGTGCGGCAGAGCGGAGATGCCGTCCACGCCGGGCATACGGACGTCGAGCAGGACGACGTCGGGCCGGTGCCGTACGGCCGCCTCGTAGGCCTGTCGTCCGTCCGCCGCCTCGGCCACGACCTGGATGTCGGCGCGCCCGCTGAGCAGGACTCCGAGTCCGGCCCGGACGACCGGGTTGTCGTCGGCGACGACCACCCGCAGGGGCTCGCGGGCCGGCACGTCCGGCCCGCCGGGGAACGGCGGCGGCGCTTCGGACGGGGACGGGTGCTGGGCGGCCGGGAATCCGGGAGAGCTGCGCTCAGCGCTGGGGGCGTGGGAGTGCGGGGAGGTGTGCTGGGAGACGTGGTTCTGTGCTGCCCAGTTCCGGCCCGATGCACGGGAGACGTCGTCCGGCATTCTGCGACCTCCTCTCGGGTGTGGTGGGGACGGGGACGGGAGTGGTGGCCACGTCATGCGCGATCGGCCACGGGGTGGGCGCCCGGGCGGCGATCCGGGCCCGGGCGTGGTGTGAGGGCGGCGGTGGGGATCTCCAGGCGGACTTCCGTCCCCTTGGCCGCCCGGCCCTTTCCGATGCGGATGCGGGCGCCGATGGAGGCCGCCCGCTCGACCATGCCGACCAGGCCGAAGTGGCCGGCCCGCCGGAGGTCGTCGAGCGTGGTGCCCGCGGGCAGGCCCTGGCCGTCGTCGTACACGCTGACGCGCAGGACGTCGCCCTTGATGCCGGCCAGGACCACGAGATAGCTGGGACGGGCGTGCCGGTGGGCGTTCTCCATGGCCTCGGAGGCGACGGTGAGGAGCTGGCGGGCGACCACCTGCGGGACGGGGGGCACCGGGGTGTCCCCCAGGGTCCGGAACACCGTGCTGGTCCCGTGGCGGCGGCCGAAGTCTTCGGCTCGTGAGCGGAGTTCGCCGACGATGTCGATCCCGCCGTCGAGTCCGGACTCGCGGCGCAGGTCGGAGAGGAGCTCACGGGACTCCGCGGCGGCCCGCCGGGCCGAGCGGGCCACGAGTTCCGCCTGGTGTTTCACGGTGGGTGGGTCCATGCGGTCGGCGGAGTGGGCCAGGCCGTCGGCGGCGAGGGCGAGGCCGTGCAGGGTCTTGGCGACGGAGTCGTGCATCTCGCGGGCCAGCCGCGCGCGTTCGTCCTCGACGGCCACGCTGACGGCGAGCCGGGCCCGGGTCTCGGTCAGCGCCTGGCTGGCGGAGCCGACACGGAGCATCAGGTTGCGCAGGGCGACCCCCACGGCCCCGGCGAGTACGCAGAAGCCGGGGAGCAGCAGCACGGAGGCCAGGCCGCCGGCCCGGAGCGTGCCCTCGGCGCCGTAGGCAGCGGCCAGGATCAGGCTCTGGACGGCCGCGAAGACGCCGGCCGCCCGCCATCCGTAGAGGAGTCCGGCCAGCAGCGGGGTGCAGACGACGGCGTATCCGAGGGTCGACTCGGGGGTGGCGGTGAACAGGAGGAGCGCGCCGAAGAGCGTGTCGGCCCCGAGCAGGAGCGGGGAGCGCACGAGGAGCGGCCCGAAGCGCTCCCAGTCGCGGTAGAGGGCGTACGAGCCGACGACGGTCACCAGGACCGCGGAGGCCACCAGCCAGCTCGCGAGGCCGGGGGCCGTGTTGTCGAGTGCCTGCGGGGTGCCGATGGCGATCATGGCCAGGCGGAAGAGGAACACCTGGCGGGCGAGCGCGGAGAGGGCGTTGACCTGGATGGAGACGGTGGGTGCGGGGCCCGCCGGGGTCGACAGGGCGGCGTGCCGTGACTCCTCGGCGTCCGGGTGCAGGGAGATCGTCATCGGCGGGCGCTCACTCCCCCGTGAGGGATCCGAGGTCGGTGTCGGATCCGAGCAGCATGGCGGCCCCCATGAGGATCATGGTGGCCGGGATCATGAAGGTGGTCACCATCAGCGTGGCCTTGGGGACCGCCTTGGCCGCCTTGCGCCGGGCGTTCTGCGCGTCGGTGCGGCGCATGTCGTTCGCGATGGCGATGAGGGTGTCGACGATCGGCGCGCCCAGTTCCTCGCCCTGCTGGAGGGCGGTGACGAACATGGCGACCTGTTCGGAGTCGTTCCGCCTGCGCAGCTCGTCGAAGGCCTGGCGGCGGCTCACGCCCATGTCCATCTGGCGCAGCGTGATGCGCAGTTCGTCGGACCAGGGGCCCTGGTACTTCTCCGCGACCCGGTCGAGGGCCTGGCGGAAGCCGAGGCCGGCGGAGACGACGACGGCGAGTACGTCCAGGAAGTCGGGGAGGGTGCGGTCGATGTCGTCCCGGCGCTTGCGGACGGCGGCCCAGATGCCCACCTCGCCCCAGAACAGACCGAAGGCGATCATGAAGAGGGCCATGAAGATCTTGCCGCTGGTGAGCATCGCGAAGGCGGCGAAGCCACCGAGCGCGCTGTAGACGGCGCGGCGGGCGGCATAGCGGTCGATGGTGAGGCCGCCGGGGTTGCCCGCCATGTCGATCTTGCGGCGCTTCTCGTTGACCTTCTTGGGGCCCATCAGGCGCAGGACCAGGGGTGCCCAGCGCATGCCGAGCCGGTCGAGGCCCGAGCCCACCGCGGTGGTGCGGGTCGAGCCCACCTCGAGTGCCAGCGCGAGGTCCCCGGGGAGGGTGGCCTCGGCGCGGTACATCCGTACGCCCTTGAAGGCACCGAACACGCTGAGGCCGACGACGAGTGCGAGCAGCAGTTCCATACCGGTCCCCTCCTCAGATATCGATCTTGGAAATGCGGCGGATGGCGACGAAGCCGAGGGCGTAGAGGCCGAGCGAGACGATGACCGCGATCTGGCCGGCGACGGAACCCGTCATCCGGTCGAGCGCCCCGGGGAGGATCGAGTTGACGAGGAGCATCGCGCCCACACCGATGGCGGGGACGGCGTAGGCGGTGGTGTTGACCTGCGAGAGCTGGGTGCGGACCTCGCGCCGGGTCTCCTTGCGTTCCTCCAGGGTGATGGTGAGGTTGCGCAGGGAGGAGACGACCTGGCCGCCGGCCCGGTTGGAGAGGATGAGCGTGGAGACGAGGACGACGAGTTCGCGGGAGGGCAGGCGTTCGGCGAGTTCGTCCAGGGCGTCGTCGAGGGTGCGGCCCACGGCGAGCTGGTCGGCGACGACGCGGAGTTCGTCCCCGGCGGGCGCCTCGAGCTCGTCGGCGGCCATGGCGATGGACGTGCGCAGCGAGAGCCCTGCCTGGGTGGCGTTGGCCAGGACCCTGGAGATCTCCGGGAGCTGGCTGATGAAGGCTTCGGTGCGCTTGGTGCGGTGCCAGTTGAGGAAGGTGTTCGCGCCCCAGACGCCGATGATCCCGGCCAGCGGGCCGAAGAACGAGGCCAGGACGGAGGCGGCGATCAGCCAGAGGGCCGCCACCGAGCACACGACGTAGAAGAAGTACTCGCCCGGGGTGATGTCGAGGCCGGTGGCCGCGAGCTTCAGCTCGATCCTCCTGCCCAGCTTCGTACGGCGCAGCCGGCGGTCGAGCCCCCGGAAGCGGCGGCGCGGACCCAGGTCGATCTGCCCCGTCGAGGAGAGCCGGTCGACGAGGGCTTCGCGCTGGGCCCTGCCCGAGGTGTAGGCGTGCAGCCCCAGGACGCCGAGTACGCAGCACAGCAGCGTGACGCCGATGGTGAGCGGTGCGAGGTTGTCCATGTCGGGGTACCTATCTGGCCTCTCGGGTGGCGAGGTATTCGTCCGACGGGGCGACCCCGAAGGCCTGCGGGATCGGCTGCCCGGCCATGTAGAGCCGGTCGGCGATCCGGCGCGGCAAGGGGAGTGCCCGGAACTCCCCGTGCACCACACCGTCGGTGGACATCGGCCGGGCGTCGAACCGGGCGACGGTGACGATCCGGTAGGGGTCGCGGCCGTGCGAGTCGAGGACCGCGATCTCGGTCACCTTCCTCGTCCCGTCGGCGTGCCGGGTCAGCTGGACGATGACGTCCACCGCGCTGTTGATCTGGTCGTGCAGGGCCTCGAAGGGGATCTTGATCTCGGACATCGACGCGAGGGTCTGGAGGCGCATCAGGGCGTCCTCCGCGCTGTTGGCGTGGACCGTGGCCAGCGAGCCGTCGTGGCCGGTGGACATCGCCTGGAGCATGTCGAGCGATTCGCCGCCCCGGACCTCACCGACGACGATGCGGTCGGGGCGCATGCGCAGGGAGTTGCGCACGAGGTCGCGGATGGTGACCTGGCCCTTGCCCTCCACGTTCGCCGGGCGGGTCTCGAGCCGGATCACGTGGTTCTGCTGGAGCTGGAGCTCGGCCGAGTCCTCGATGGTCACGATGCGCTCGCCGTCGGGGATGAGGCCGGAGAGCGCGTTGAGGAGCGTGGTCTTGCCCGTACCGGTGGCCCCGGAGACGATCACGTTGAACTTGGCCTGGACGAGGCCGGCGAGCAGCAGCAGCATCTGCTGGTCCAGCGAACCGAAGCCGATCATCTCCTGGAGCGAGAAGGACCGCGGGAAGCGCCGGATGGTGAGCGTGGCGCCGGTGAGCGAGAGCGGCGGGATGATCACGTTGACGCGCTCGCCGCTGGGCAGGCGGGCGTCGACCATCGGATTGGCCTCGTCGACCCGCCGGTTGACCGTGGAGACGATGCGCTCGATCGTCTGCATGAGCTGCTCGTGGCTGGCGAAGCGCATGGGCAGCTGTTCGACCCGGCCCGCCCGCTCCACGAAGATCTGGTCGGGTCCGTTGACCATGATCTCGGTGATGGAGGCGTCCTCCAGGAGCGGTTCGAGGACGCCCAGGCCGAGTGCCTCGTCGACGACCCGGCGGATGAGCTGGGAGCGTTCGACGGTGGAGAGGACGGGGCCCTCGCGGCTGATGATGTGGCCGAGGACGCGTTCCAGCCGCGCCCGGCGGTCGGCGGCGGCGAGCGAGGACATCTCCGCGAGGTCGATCTCCTCGAGGAGTTTCGCGCGGTACGTGGCGACCATGTGGCCGTCCTCCCGTCCCCCTCCGCGCTCCTCGGGGGCGGTGATGCGTGCCCGCAGGCTCATGGGCGGTACTCCTCGGATGGGGTGGGTCAGTCGCGGGGCATGGTGGCGGACTTCTCGACGGTCCGGTCACCGAGCAGACCGAGCAGGACGTCGGGGATGTCCACGGTGACCGTCACCGTCACCGTGTCGCCCCCCGTCGGCGCGCCGATCCGCGCCCGGTCGGCCACCCAGCCGGTCATCGACGCCCTGCCGACCCGCTGGTAGGACCCGGACCGGTCCTCCTGCGAGGCGGTGCGGGCGGCGGCCCTCGCGGCGGTGCCCGCCTGCTGCGCGGTGTAGGCGACCAGCCCCAGCTGGAGGCCCGCCAGGCCGATCAGGATGAGCACGGGGAGGAAGCCGAGGTACTCGATCGCGGTCGAGCCGCGGTCCCGGTTCCGGCCGGGGACCGGCGCTGCCGCCCGGGGAGTCCGTACGGGTGCCATGGCGTGTCACTTCCCTTCCGCGGCGGCGCCGGCCGTCGCCTCGACGGGGATGGGGAGGTCGGCGAAGCCGGGGAAGAGGGCGGGGGCCTTGAGGGTGACCTTGACCGTGACCACGTCGTCCGTGTCGGATGCGGGGCACCTGATGTCCGCGGAGCCCTCCCAGGCGCCGGGCAGCCGCTCGTGCACGGCGTCCTCGCACTGTGCCGTCCGGCCCCATGCCCCGGCGGCCACCGCCTTGCGCACGCCCTCGTCCGCGGCTCCGCTCGCCAGGGTGAACGTGTACCCCACCAGCACCGCCTGCCAGAGCAGCACCAGCGTCACCAGGATGATGGGCACCATCCCGGTGAACTCGACGATCAACTGCCCTCGGTCGCTTCTCAGCCGCGCCCGTATCCCGCCCGGTGCTCCCGTGGTCCGCATCGCTGTCAGCCTCCCCCGCCGGTCGTGCCGCCCTTGCGACGGCGGCCCCCGATGGAGCCCTTGTCGCCGCGCAGTATGCCGCCGCGCGACTCCCCTCCCGGAGAAGGCTTCACCAGTCCGAGCTCCCCCGCCAGGGCCCACAGGGCCTGTTTCACGGTGGAGCGTGGGTCCAGTTCGTGCATCCGTCCGGCGTCGACCGCGCCCTGGAGCTCCTTGAAGTTCGCCGGCACGGCCGTGCCCGCCATCCGGGTCCCGGTGATCCGCTGGATCAGCGGCGGCTGGATCTCCGTGTTCCGGTTGAAGCGGTTGACGAGCGTGACCGTCTCCTCCGCCTTGCGGATCTGCAGCCGGTCCCACATCCGGACGATGCGCTTCGCGCCCCGTACGGCGACCACGTCGGGGGTCGTCACCAGCACGGCGGTGTCGGCCATCTCGATCGCCGCGGCGTTGGCGCCGTTCATCTGGCTGCCGCAGTCGATGACGACGATCTCGTAACGGGAGCGCAGGGCGCTGACGATCTGCCGGGCGGAGCGGTCGCTCACCTCCTCCCCCCGTTCGCCCTCCCCGGGGGCCAGCAGCAGCGCCAGGCCCGTGTCGTGCGAGAAGACGGCGTCGGAGAGGACCCTCGGCGAGATGTCGGTGATGACCGCCAGGTCGACGATGGAGCGCCGGAACTGCACGTCGAGGTAGGCGGCGACGTCGCCGGTCTGCAGGTCCAGGTCGACGAGCGCGGTCGTGTACCCCGAGGCCTGCGCGGCCAGGGCCAGCTGCACGGCCGCCAGCGTCGCCCCCACCCCGCCCTTCGCCCCGGTGACGGTGACGACGGTGCCTCCGGGGCCGGTGAACACGTCCCCGCCCGCGCCGAGGTGGCGCCGCACACCCGTCGACCACTGGGCCGCGGCCTGGACCCGGTTGGTCAGTTCCTCGTAGCCCAGCGGGAGGGTGGCCAGTCCTCGCGCTCCCGCGTCCATGGCCGCGGCGAAGAGTCCCGGACTGGCGTCGGCGGTGATCAGCACGACCCCGATCGCCGGGAACCGCAGGGAGACCTCCCGGATCAGTTCCAGCGCGGGCACCGGCCCGATCCGCTCGTGCACCAGCACGACCTCGGGCAGTTCCTCGATGGACTCGCCCGCCAGCCGGGCGAGGGTGTCGATGAGCTGCGTCGAGTCGCCGACCGGAGCGGCCGGCTCCGCCTCGGGGAGCTGGCTGAGCAGGGTGGTGACGGACCGTGCCGCGTCGGCGTCACCGACGGCAGGGAGGATCCTGGTGGTCATCCGGTCCTCACTTGTCCTTGTCGAGCGTGTAGGTGCGGTCGCCCGGGCTGATGGTGCCGTCGCTGCCCGGTGCGATGAGCGCGAGGCGGACGTGCTGGGCGAAGGACTCGGCGTAGGCCACGCGCTGGGTGTCGAGGGTGTTGAGCGCGAAGGTGATCGGTACGGCTTCCGCGGCCTGGTTCCGGTCGTCCTTGCGGGGCTCCAGCGCGGTGAGCTCGCCCACGTCGAGGACCTTGGCGTTGGATACGATGATCTTGGACTGGGGCGCGTCGCCGTCCTGTTCGCCCTCGAAGGTGGCGTAGATGTTCACCTTGTCGTTGGCCCGGATCTTGCCCGCCACGCCCGTCGCGGCGTCGATCATGATGGCGATCTCCTGCTCACCCGGTTTGAGTTCCGGGCTGCTCACCATCATGTCGGTCTGCATCAGGGAGCCCTCGCGCAGTTCCGTGACCGCGATCTTGCCCTCGATCTCGTCCAGGTCCGTGACGGCGTTCTCCGAGAGCCAGCGTTTGGGCATCGACACCTTCTCGAACTGCCCGGACGTCAGCTTCGTGTAGGGCGACACGTTCCTGGCCAGCCGGTAGGCGGAGACCTCGGGGCCGACCTTGGAGTTGACGTCGCTGATGACCGAGAGCACCCCGGCGAAGGCGCCGAAGGCGCACAGGACCGACAGGAGCAGGAGTATCACGCCGCGGCGCTGGCGGGAGTTCATTGCCGGACAACCTCGTTCGAATCGGATGCGTGCGAGCAGCGGACGGAGCAGGTGTGCGGTGTGCGGGGGCCGGGCCGCCGGGTGTCAGGAGCCCGGTGGCGCGGCCGCCCCCTGGGTCAGGACACCTGCGGAGTGCATTCGGTTCTCGGGCGGCACCAACGGAGAGGAACAGAAGCCGCAGCGGTCACCGATGAGTTCCATTCCGCACCAGTGGCATCCTTCCCGCCGGACGGAGGAGACGAGTTGGTAGACCACCGAGATGTCCGGCAGATAGGAGGCGAATTCCACCAGCTTCCCGGTTCCCCACCACTTCGGCGAACTCGCGGGCAACGGGTTCTCGTGAACGGCCTGGACCTTCCAGGCGGGGGCCAGGGTCTGCTGCACCCATTGCGACGACAACTGCCCGGTGGCGACGAGGAGATGCGTGCCGAACGCCGGTCCGCCCGGCGGCTCGACGGCCGGGCCGATCTTGACGAGCTGAGGGCTGGGGCCCGCGAGCACGGCGAACTGCGAGCCCGGCACCCACGACTTGGCGTGCGTCCTCAGGCTGACGGGCACCCTGTCGAGTCTGGCCACCGAGTTCAGCAGGGCGCCCGCGTGGATGTAGTGGGTGAGCAGGCGGGCCGCCGAGGCCACCACGCCGGGGCTGAAGTCGCAGACGGACAGCTGGCGCAGTTGACGCACCAGTACGGCGACCCCGAGCGGCGGCAGGTCCACCTTCACCAGGGCGATGCGGTCGCTCTCCATGACGGAACGGATGGCGTGCAGACGGCGCTCGTGGGCCTGGCCGATCCCTGACGGGCAGATCACGACGACGTGGCCGTGCTGCTCCAGGAGCACGTTCATCTCACTGATGGCGAGGTCGAGGGTCTGGTCGCCGGGGGCCTTCAGCAGGGCCGCCGTCGGGGTCTGCTGATCCGTCGGTGGCAGCACCAGATCAGCACTCGTCACTGCTATTGCGGTCGGCACGCTCTTCCCCGTTCGGCTCCGGCCGCGGTCGTCGTGACCCCGGCCGCAATCGCTCCTGCTCCGTGCTTCTTCCCCAGCACTTTAGCCACGTCCTACCAGGCGGAGAGCAGATATCGGAGTCCGGTACGACAAGGTCCCACACAGCCGTGCGCAAGCCGCCCGCGCGAAAGGGGACGAAAACAGATCTGTTAACTCCTGTACCACAGCGGACGGTTACGGTGACCCGTGAGGTCCGGTCCCCGAATCAATTCGTTTCCGCACGTCAGAGCAGCCGGACAAGATCTCCGCGCCGACGTTCGATTACCGCCGCACACGCGGTCCGTAACGATCCGCCCATGCGGGCGGCGGCGCGCGGCGACTCACCCGCGCGAGTGCACGCCCGAGGGGGCGGAATCGGCTCCCCCGCCCCGGCCGCGGCACCGGCACCGCGCCGCACCTCGCGCATCCCGCCCCGCCAGAGGTCTTGACAACTCTATTGGTCTGGACCAGTTTATCGGCCAACGGTGGCCACCGTCCCCCGCCGGCACACCAGTCCCCCCGGCTCTCCCAACTCCCCCACGGAGGCAGCAAGTGGAACGCTCCGCAGGCAGCAGACACAGAAGTCACCGCACCCGGCCCCTCCTCGGCGGAGCCGTCGCCGTCCTCGCGGCCGGGGCCCTGTCCGTCACCGGGCTCGTCAGCACCGCGGAAGCGGCCGACGTCAACGTCGCCAAGAACGCCGGATTCGAGTCCGGCCTCAGCAACTGGGCCTGTTCCGGCGGAAGTGGCACCACCGTCTCCTCCCCCGTCCACGGCGGCACCTCCGCGCTCAAGGCCACCCCGGCCGGGCAGGACAACGCCAAGTGCACGCAGACCGTGGCGGTGAAGCCCGGATCCACGTACACCCTGAGCGCCTGGGTGCAGGGCGGGTACGCCTACCTGGGAGCCGGCGGCACCGGGACGACGGACGTCTCCACCTGGACGCCGGGGTCGAGCACCTGGACCCAGCTGAAGACCAGTTTCACCACCGGCCCCTCCACCACCTCGGTGACCGTCTACACCCACGGCTGGTACGGCCAGGCCTCCTACTTCGCGGACGACGTGCAGGTCAACGGACCCGACGGCGGCGGCGGTACGGATCCCGGCCCCTCGATCCCGGGCGCGCCCGCCGGGCTCGCGGTCGGCGCGACGACCTCCTCCTCCGTCGCCCTGTCCTGGAACTCCGTCTCCGGCGCCACCGGCTACACCGTCTACCGGAACGGTGCGAAGGCGGCCACCACCACCGGCACCTCCGCCACGGTGACCGGGCTGGCCGCGGACACCGCGTACCAGTTCGCGGTCAGCGCGACGAACGCGGCCGGCGAGTCGGTCAAGTCCGCGACCGTCTCCGGGCGGACGTCCAAGGTCACCGACCCGGGCCCCGGCCCGTCCACCTCGGTGCCCAAGCACGCGGTGACCGGCTACTGGCAGAACTTTAACAACGGCGCCACCGTCCAGAAGCTCAGCGACGTGCCCGCGAACTACGACATCATCGCCGTCTCCTTCGCGGACGCGACGGCCACGCCCGGTGCCGTCACCTTCAACCTGGACTCGGCGGGGCTGAACGGCTACACCGTCGACCAGTTCAAGGCGGACATCAAGGCCAAGCAGACCGCCGGCAAGAACGTCATCATCTCCGTCGGCGGCGAGAAGGGATCCGTCGCGGTGAACAGCGACGCCTCCGCCAACGCCTTCGCCGACTCGGTGTACGCGCTCATCCAGCAGTACGGCTTCAACGGGGTCGACATCGACCTGGAGAACGGCCTCAACTCCACGTACATGACGAAGGCGCTGCGCTCGCTGTCGGCGAAGGCGGGCCCCGGCCTGGTCATCACGATGGCGCCGCAGACCATCGACATGCAGTCCACGTCCGGTGAGTACTTCAAGACGGCGCTGAACGTCAAGGACATCCTGACCGTCGTCAACATGCAGTACTACAACAGCGGTTCGATGCTCGGCTGCGACGGCAAGGTCTACTCCCAGGGCACGGTGGACTTCCTCACCGCGCTCGCCTGCATCCAGCTGGAGGGCGGGCTCGCCCCGTCCCAGGTCGGCCTCGGCGTCCCGGCCTCCACCCGCGGCGCGGGCAGCGGCTACGTCGCCCCGTCCGTCGTGAACGCGGCCCTGGACTGCCTGGCCAAGGGAACGGGCTGCGGTTCGTTCAAGCCGTCACGGACGTACCCGGACATCCGCGGCGCGATGACCTGGTCGACGAACTGGGACGCCACGGCGGGCAACGCCTGGTCGAACGCCGTCGGCCCGCACGTCCACGCCCTGCCGTAACCGACCGCCCGTCCGAGGACCCGCGCACCCCACCGCGCACCCAGGACCCGCACCGCCGCCGCTCCCCCGGCGGCGCTGCCGGCGCTTCCTACGCCGTGCGGGCCACGGGCCCGGGCCGGGTTCCGGACGCCGTACGGGTCACCACGGCAGCTCGCGCACCTGCTGGACGCACAGCACCACGAACAGCAGGCCCGCCGCGCCCAGCATCCCGTTGCTCAGCCACCCGTTGCGCCACGCCCGCGGCGTTCGGGAGGAGTTGAGCAGCCACAGCAGGGTCAGGGCCAGGAACGGCATGAAGAAGGCGCCGAGCACCCCGTAGCCGATGACCAGGCCGAACGGCTCGTCGAGCCAGAGGAGCGTCATCGGGGGGAAGGTCAGCCAGAGCAGGTAGGCCCGGAAGGGCCCGGACCGCTCCTGACGGCCGATCGCCGCGCTCCCCGCGTGCTCCGCGTCGCCGGGGCGGCGGCCCGCGCGCATCCGCTCCACGAAGTCGGCGAACATCAGGCTGACGCCGTGCCACACGCCGATGAGCGAGGAGAAGGACGTGGCGAAGAAGCCGACGAGGAACAGCTTCGCGGTGGCCGCCCCGAAGCGGTCCTCCAGGATCTGCCCTAGGTCGATCAGCCCGCGGTCGCCCTTGGTCAGGGCCAGGTGCGAGGCGTGCAGCAGTTCGGCGCCGACGACGAGCATCGCGACGACGAAGATGCCGGTGGTGAGGTAGGCCACCCGGTTGTCGAGCCGCATGACCTTCATCCAGGACGAGTCGGACCACCCCTTGGCGTTCACCCAGTACCCGTACGCAGCCATGGTGATGGTGCCGCCGACCCCGCCGATCAGGCCGAGCGTGTAGACGAGGGAACCGTCCGGGAGCACCGGCAGCAGCCCCGCGAACGAGGCTCCGACGTCCGGAACCACGCGCGCGGCGACGTAGACCACGACCACGAACATCACGCCGACCAGGACGGTCATGACCTTCTCGAAGACGGCGTACTGGTTGAACCAGACGAAGACCAGGCCGACGAGCCCCGTGATGATCGCCCAGGTCTTCAGTCCCGGCCCGTCGGGGAAGAGCGCCACGATGGGCAGGGCGCTGGAGGACATGGCCGTCGCGCCGTAGACGAAGCCCCAGATCACGACGTAGACCGCGAAGTAGGCAGTGGTCCACCCGCCGAGGGTGCGCCAGCCGTCGAACAGGGTGCGGCCGGTGGCGAGGTGCCACCGGCCCACCGCCTCGGCGAGGGAGATCTTGACCAGGCAGCCGATCACGGCCGCCCACATGAGGGTGTAGCCGAACTTGCTGCCCGCGATGAGCGTCGCGACCAGGTCGCCGGCGCCCACCCCGGTAGCGGCGACGACGATGCCGGGCCCGATGTACGTCCAACTGGGCTTGCGCTGCGGGACGGCGCCGGACCCGGCCGCCTCCGCTCCCGCCCCGGCCGCCGCCTCCGGCCGGGGCTTCGCCGCGGTCTCCGGCCCGGCTTCCGGTTCGGTCCCTGATCCTGTGGTTCCGCTTGTGTCCGCCATGCCGATCAACGAAGCGCAAAGCGCCGCGGCGCACAAGAGGGCGCGGCGCTCCCGCCCGCGTGTCCCGGACGCCCCGGGCGGTCCGGGACACGTCTCGTCCCTCCCCGGCGGGGTGCCGGGCGGCCTCAGATCACCAGGCTCAGGGCCGCCGCGACCACGAAGCCCGCGACGGAGAGCACCGTCTCCAGGACCGTCCAGGACTTCAGGGTGTCCCGCTCGGAGATGCCGAAGTACTTCGAGACCATCCAGAAGCCGCCGTCGTTGACGTGCGAGGCGAAGATGGAACCCGCCGAGATCGCCATGATGATCAGCGCGAGGTGCGCCTGCGACATGTCCTGGCCCTCGACGAGGGGGACGACGATGCCGGCCGTGGTGACGATGGCGACCGTCGCCGAGCCCTGTGCGACCCGCAGGACGACGGAGATCAGCCAGGCGAGCAGGATGACCGGCAGGCCGACGTCGTTGAAGGTGTCGGCGAGCGCGTCCGCGATGCCGCTGCCCTTGAGCACGGCTCCGAAGATGCCGCCCGCGCCGACGACCAGCAGGATGTTGCCGACGGGCTTCAGCGAGGCGGTGGAGACCGATTCGAGGGACTTGCGGGACCAGCCGCGCCGGATGCCCAGCAGGTAGTAGGCGAGGAACAGGGCGATCGTCAGCGCGACGAAGGGGTTGCCGAAGAACTCGACGACGGAGCGCGGGGTGGAGGGGTCCAGCGCGATCGAGGAGAAGGTCGCGGCGAGGATCAGCAGCAGCGGGGTGCCGATGATCGCCAGTACGGTGCCGAGCGCGACGGGCTTCTCGTGCGGGGTGACCCCGGCGGCCCGCTGTTCGGCGACGACGGCGTCCTTGGCCTCGGCGGCCGCGTCGACCATGTCCTGCGGTACGTCGACGAAGATGCGCTTGCCGATCCAGGCGGCGTAGCCCCAGGCGGCGAGGACGGACGGGATGCCGACGAGGGCGCCCATCAGGATGACCCAGCCGAGCGAGACGTTGAAGAGGCCGGCGGCGGCGACCGGGCCCGGGTGCGGCGGGAGGAACGCGTGGGTCATCGAGAGGCCGGCGAGCAGCGGCATCGCGTACAGAAGAATCGATTTTCCGGAGCGCTTGGCGGCCGCGTAGACGATCGGCGCGAGGACGAAGATGCCGACGTCGAAGAAGACCGGGATGCCGAAGATCAGGCCGGTGAGGCCCATGGCGAGCGGGGCCCGCTTCTCCCCGAAGAGGTTCAGCAGGCGGGCGCTCAGCACCTCCGCGCCCCCGGAGACCTCCAGGATCGCGCCGAGCATCGTGCCGAGGCCGATGATGATCGCCACGTGCCCGAGGATGCCGCCCATGCCGGATTCGATGACGGAGACGGCGGCGGACTTCTGGACCGTGCCGAAGAGTTCGGTGACGGAGAGTCCGGCACCCAGGCCGACGGCTATGGAGACGGCGAGCAGGGCGACGAACGGCTGCAGCCTGACCTTGATGATCAGGAGGAGGAGCAGCGCGATACCGAGGGCGGCGACGGTCAGCAGACCGGCGGTGCCGTCGACGAGGAGGAGGAACCCCCCGGTGTGGGGTGGCGCCTCGGCCGGCGCGGGGGTGGCGGCGAGCAGCATGTTCGGTCAACTCCGGTGGTGACAGGGTCCTTCGGGGCAGGGGGGAGCGCGGCACGGCGCCCCCGTGCGGGGTGGGGTGGGGCGCCGTGCCGTGATGCGGGGTGGTGCGTCGTACGGGGAGGCCGGCCGGGAACCGGGGCCCTGGGTCAGCCGAGGACGGCGAGCGCGTCGATCTCGATGAGCAGGCCCTTGGGCAGGCCGACGTACACCGTCGTACGCGCGGCGGCGGGGGCCGTGAGTCCCTGCTCCTCGAAGTACTCGTTGTAGAGGGTGTTCATCTCGGCGAAGTGGTCGGTGTCCGTCAGGTAGACGCGCATCATCATCACGTCGTCCCAGCTCGCGCCGCCCTCCTCCAGGATCGCCTTCACGTTGGCGAAGGTCTGGAGGGTCTGCTCGCGCAGCGTGGGCCCGGCGGGGGTGGGGGCCTGGCCCTCGACGGCCGGCAGGAAGCCGACCTGGCCGGCGACCTGGAGGATGTTCCCCTTCTTCACACCGTGCGAGAACCGGGCGGGCGGGGCGGTGTGGGTGCTGGGGGTGAGGGCGGTCTTCTCGGTCATGGCGGATCAGGCTTTCTTGGTGGGGGCGGTACCGGAGTACTCCCGGCTGATGGCGTCGGCGGTGCGCCGCACCAGGGGGAGGAGGGTGAGGAGTTCCTCCGCCGTCACGACAACGTTCGGCGCGGACACCGACATGGCGGCGACGACGCGCCCGTCCGCGCCCCGGATGGGGGCGCCGACGCAGTTGATGGACTCCTCGTGGCCGCCGAGGTCGGTGGCCCAGCCCTGTTCGCGTACGACGGCGAGCTCCTTGAGGAAGGCGCCGGCGTTCGGGACCGAACGGGACGTGTACATGGGGTAGTCGAGCTTGTCGGCGATCGCGCGCCGCTCCGGCTCGGTCAGGTCGGCCAGGAGCAGCTTGGCGACCGCGGCGACGGTGATCGCCACGGGCTTGCCGATCCGTGAGTACATCCTCACGGGGTAGCGGCTCTCGACCTTGTCGATGTAGAGGACCTCGTTCTCCTCGTACACGGCGAGGTGGACGGTGTGCCCGCAGTGCTCGTTGAGCGCGACGAGGTGGGTGTGGGCGATCTCGCGGACGTCGAGGTTCTCGACGGCTTCCTGCGCGAGCGCGAAGAGCCGGGCACCGAGACGGTAGCGCTGGTCCTGCTGGCGGTAGACGAGTCCGTGTTCGTGGAGCGTGCGGAGCAGGCGCAGCGCCGTGGACTTGTGGACGCCGAGCCGCTCGGCGACCTGGCCGAGATCGGCCGGTCCCTGGGCGAGCAGCGGCAGGATGCTCAGCGCGCGGTCGACGGTCTGGCTCATGTGCTTCGTACCTCCTCGGGTGCCCGTTCGGCCGCTGTCCAGCCGGGGCCGAGTCGAAGTGTCCCCCAGGCGCTGTCGTCGAGTGCCGCGAGGCGGTCGGCGTGGGCGCGGGCCGGGGGCGCGGTGAGGTCGCCGGGGACGGTGAGGACGGCGGCGGCCATGAGGTGCCCGTGCCGGGCCCGGTCGCGCACGGGGAGGTCGCGCAGGGTCGCGGAGAGGAAACCGGCCGCGAAGGCGTCGCCGGCTCCGACGGCGGCGACGACGTCCACGTGCAGGGCGGGGACGGTGGTGACGGTGTCCTCCCGCCCGTGGGCGGTGCGGGAGAAGACCGTCGCGCCGTCCGCGCCCCGCTTCACGACGAGGACCTCGGGCTCGGGCGCGGTGGCGCGGATCGCTTCGGCACCGCGGACGCCCCACGCCTCCTCGGCCTCGTCCTCGCCGACGAAGACGAGGTCGCTCCGGCGGGCCAGGTCGAGCAGGACCCCGGGGCCGGCGTCGTTCCCCGTCCAGAGGCCGGGACGGTGGTTGACGTCGAAGGAGATCAGCGGGCGGCCCTCGCGCGGGGCGGTCAGGTCGTGCAGCAGGGCGAGGCAGTCCGCGGAGAGTGCGGCCGTGATGCCGGACAGGTGCAGGACGCGCCCGGCGAGCAGGTCCGCGTAGGGGGCGTTGCGCGGGGACATCGCGGAGGCGGCGGAGCCGGCCCGGTAGTAGGCGACCTCGTGGGCGCCGTTGCCGCGGTCGGTGGCGGTGCGGAAGTAGACGCCGGTGGGGCGGTGCGGGTCACGGCGTACGGCGGAGGTGTCGACGCCGTATCCGCCGATCGCCTCGACGAGGTGGTCCCCGAAGCCGTCCGCACCGACCCGCCCGACCCATTTCGCCCGGTGGCCGGAGGCGGCCAGGGCGCAGGCGACGTTGGACTCGGCGCCGCCGATCCCGCGGGAGAACGAGGGGACGTCGGCGAGGCGGCCCGGCCGCGAGGGCAGGAACGTCACCATGGACTCGCCGAGGCACACGACGTCCGTGTCCGCCGTGCTTGTCCTGGTCGCGGGTCCGGGCACGCTGGGCTCCTCCTGGTCGGCCGTGGGCGCCGGTGCTCACCATTGACCCGGCATCGGCTCGGATGTTAGACAGCGCTTAGCGATATGCGCAATGGGTGTTGCATATGATGCAACGACAACGTCACCTAGGAGGCTCCCTTGGCCGCCGAGCAGTCCATCGAACAGTCCCTGACGGCACTCGCCGGCGAACGGGTCGACCACCGCTTCAAGGCGTTGCCGCCCGACGCGGAGGGGCTGACCGTGGGCGCCCTGGCGGCCGAGCGCCGCAACCTCTTCTCGGGGGGCTTCACGACCCCCGTGCTGGCCCTGTCCGCCGAGTCGGTCGAGGCCAACCTCGCCCTGCTGAGGACGTACGCGCAGCGGCACGGCCTGGCTTTCGCGCCCCACGGCAAGACGTCGATGTCGCCCCAGCTCTTCGCCCGCCAGCTGGAGTACGGCGCCTGGGGCATCACCGCCGCCGTGCCCCACCAGGCCCGGGTCTACCGTGCCCACGGCGTGCGCCGTGTCTTCCTGGCCAACGAACTCGTCGACGCGGTGGCGCTGGGCCGGATCGCCGCCGACCTGGACGCCGACCCGGACTTCACGTTCGCCTGCTACGTCGATTCGGTGCGCGGCGTCGAGCTGATGGAGGAGGCCCTGCGCGCGGCGGGTGCCGCACGCCCCGTGGACGTCGTCGTCGAACTGGGAGCGGGCCACGGTGCCCGCACCGGCGCGCGCACGGAGGCGGACTGCGCCGCCGTGGCGGACGCGGTGGCCGGCGCGTCCACCCTGCGCCTGGTGGGTGTCGCCGGTTACGAGGGCGAGGTGCCGGACGCCTCCCCCGAGCGGGTACGGGAGTGGCTGCGCCGGCTCGTCGCGCTGGCGGCGGACTTCGACGCGGCCGGCCGCTTCTCCGCACTGGCCGACGGCGAGCAGATCATCGTCAGCGCGGGCGGCAGCGCGTGGTTCGACGCGGTCGCCGACGTCTTCGCCGGGATTCCCGCGCTGAGCCGGCCCGTCCTCAAGCTCCTGCGGTCCGGCGCCTACGTCAGCCACGACGACGGCCACTACCGCCACCTCACCCCCTTCAACCGCGTGCCGGAGGAGGGGGCGCTGCGGCCCGCCTTCCGCCTCTGGGCCCAGGTCGTCTCCCGCCCCACGCCCGAGCAGGCGTTCGTCAACGCCGGCAAGCGTGACGCCGCCTACGACCTGGACCTCCCCGAGGCCCAGGTGGTCCGCTCCGCCCGCGACGGCTCGGTGCGCCCCGCCACCGGGATCACCGTCAGCGGGCTGTCCGACCAGCACGGCTGGGTGCGTACGGAGCCGGGGGCCGAGCTGGAGGTGGGCGACTGGATCGGGATGGGCCTCTCCCACCCCTGCACCTCCTTCGACAAGTGGCAGCTGATCCCGCTGGTGGAGGCGGACGGCACCGTCACCGACTACATCCGCACCTTCTTCTGATCCCGGCGGAGTCCCTCCCACCCCGAAAGGCGACCACTCATGGACCTGGTCATCCGCGACGCCCGCGTCGTCGACGGCACCGGCGGCCCCTCCTACCGCGCAGACGTGGGCATCACGGACGGCCGGATCACCGAGATCCGCAGGGAGGGCGACGGCCCCCGCCCCTCCGCCGCCCGCACCCTGGACGCCGACGGCCTCGCGCTCTCACCGGGCTTCGTCGACATGCACGCGCACAGCGACCTCGCTCTGCTGCGCGACCCGGACCACAGCGCCAAGGCAGCCCAGGGCGTGACCCTCGAGGTACTGGGCCAGGACGGCCTGTCCTACGCACCCGCGGACGACCGGACACTCGCCGAGGTGCGCCGCACGATCGCCGGGTGGAACGGCGACGGGGGCGACATCGACTTCGACTGGCGCACCGTCGGCGGCTACCTGGACCGCCTGGACCGCAACTTCGGCGGCCAGGGCATCGCCGTCAACGCCGCCTACCTCATCCCCCAGGGCACGGTCCGGATGCTCGCCGTCGGCTGGGACGACCGGCCCGCCACCGGCGCCGAACTGGACCGGATGCGGGGGCTCGTCGCGCAGGGCATGGCCGAGGGCGCGGTCGGCATGTCGTCCGGACTGACGTACACCCCCGGGATGTACGCGGACGACGCCGAACTCACCGAGCTGTGCCGCGTGGTGGCCGCCCACGGCGGTTACTACTGCCCCCACCACCGCTCGTACGGAGCCGGCGCGCTCGCCGCCTACGAGGAGATGGTGCGGCTCACCCGCCGCGCCGGCTGCGCCCTCCACCTCGCCCACGCCACGATGAACTTCGGCGTGAACGAGGGGAAGGCGCCGGAACTCCTCACGCTCCTGGACGAGGCCCTCGCGGCCGGGGCGGACATCTCGCTCGACACCTATCCGTACACCCCCGGCTGCACCACCCTCGTGGCGGTGCTGCCCAGTTGGGCGGGCGAGGGAGGTCCCGAGTCGGTCCTGGCCCGGCTGGCGGACGAGGTGACGGCGGAGCGGATCCGCCACCACCTGGAGGTCGTGGGCTCCGACGGCTGCCACGGCGTGCCGATCGAGTGGGACACCATCGAGATCTCCGGGGCCGGTTCACCGGAACTGGCCGGCTACGTGGGCCGCACGGTGGCCGAGTCCGCCCGGCTGCGTGGCGAGGAGCCCTGGACGACGGCCCGCCGCCTGCTCGTCGAGGACCGGCTCGGTACGACCATCCTCCAGCACGTGGGCCACGAGGAGAACGTGCGGCAGATCATGCGCCACCGGGTGCACACCGGGGGCAGCGACGGCATCCTCCAGGGCGACAAGCCGCACCCGCGCGCCTACGGCACCTTCCCCCACTACCTCGGCCACTACGCACGCGAGCTGGGCATCCTCAGCTTGGAGGAGTGCGTCGCCCACCTCACCTCCCGCCCCGCGGCCCGCCTGCGCCTGGCGGACCGCGGGTACGTCCGCGAGGGCTACCGCGCGGACCTGGTCCTCTTCGACCCGGACACGGTGGCGGCGGGCTCCACGTTCGACGAGCCGCGCACCCTCCCGGTGGGCATCCCGCACGTCCTGATCGACGGCCGCTTCGTCGTCCAGGACGGCAGGCGCACCTCGGAGCTGGCAGGCCGCGCGGTCCGGGGCACGGGCCCGACCGCGGTGTGAGGAAGTGCCCCGGCCCGGCGCGCCCCGCGCCGGCAGGGGGCCGGGCCGGCTGACGGGCCCGGCCGCCGGGGGCCGGTCCCGGTCTCCGTCCGGCGGCGCAGCCGGGACGGTGCCCGGGGCCCTACGGCTTGGGCAGGGCGCAGCCCGTCCTGGTGAGGTCGATCCGGCTGCCGGGGCCGATGCACGGGACGATGCCGTAGGTCTGCTGGGCGTAGTTGATGCCCTGCCGCACCGTCACCGTGCCGTTCTCGTCGACCTCGCACGGGTTGTTGTCCGTGCACCGCTGCCCGTCCTCGTTCCCGGTGTTGTTGACGGCGACCACCTTTCCGGTCGCGTCGGCGACGACCGGGGATCCGGACGTACCGCCGATGGTTCGGCACGCGGAGGTGTAGCGCACCGAGTCCTTCCAGGTCCAGGCCCCCTCCTTGAGGCGGTACGCGAACCCGTCGACGGCACAGCTGTACGTGCGCTTCCAGTACCCCGAGACGACGGTGATCGCCGTCCCCCGCACGGGGTGGGCGGCGTCGAGTTCCAGGGCCTTGATGCCGTAGGAGCTCTCGATCTGGGCGTAGGTGCGGGTCAGCCGGTAGAGCGACACGTCCGTGTCGGTCATGGTCCCGTACGCGATCCTGTTCGCGCGCAGGGTGCCGACCCCCGTACCCGCCGCGTTCAGCAGGGTGAAGCCGCGGGTCGACGCCTTGTCCAGGACGACCTCGCCGGGGTCCGGGAAACCGGTCTCCAGGCAGTGCCCGTTGGACAGGACGAGTGCCGGGTCGGCCGGGAGGGAGGCGGCGGTGCGGACGAGCGAGCCGGAGCAGTTGCTGAGCGCGACCGTGCCGGCGAAGCCGACGGCCTTCACGCGAAGTCCGGCCGCCCTCGCACTCCCGGGGGCGGCCTGCGTTCGCGCGTCGGAGGCTTCCGCGCGGACGTCGGCGGTGTCCGGGCCGGTGGCCGCGACGGCCGGGGCGGCGGCGCCCGCCGCGAGGAGCAGGGCGGAAAGAGTTGCGCCGACGAGAGGCTTGTACATGTGGGGGTCCCCTCCAGATGCGTCCGTCACCGGAGTTCTTCCGGTTTGACATGCGCATGCTGGCGTACGGGGAAGGGGCCCACAAGGGGCGCAATCAAGCCGCCGACGGGCCTGACGGAAGGGGAGGCCGACCGTGGACGACCAGCCTGCCTGTCCCCACATCCACCGGAAGCGTCACCGCCGTGACCCCGACCGCACCACCCCGCACCCGCCGAGGGCGGCGCCGCCGCGGCGCCGGCCCTCCACGCCCGTCCGCCCCGCGAAGGCGCCGCCCCTCACTCCGCGCCGGCCGCCTCCCTGGAGTACCTCACCGCCGACAGGAGGCTGAGCCCCGGCTCGGCCTTCCGCAGGATCCTGACGGCCTCCACCGTGTCGGCCTGCCCCTCGTACCCCGCCGCCGAGAGGCGCCGGCGCACCCAGCGGGCGCGCAGTTCGGCGTCCGGGACCTCGGCGGCCCGCTCGACGAGGGCGACGGCGCGTTCGAGGCCCGGCCGTTCGGCGTCGGAGGCGGTACCCAACGCCTCACGCAGCAGCTCGCCGACGTCCGCCGCCTCGCGGATCACGATCGCGATCCCGTCCCCCCCTGGGCCCGCCCTTACCGATCATGGGCCCAGCGTTCCTCCTGTTCCCGGCCGCGTCACGGCATTTGAGAAACATCTGAGGTCTCTGCGTACTGTCGGGACATGACTCTCGACCTCGACGCCTACTTCGCCCGTATCGGCTGGTCCGGTGAGCGCCGGCCCACCCCGGAGGTACTGCGGTCCGTGCACCGCGCCCACGTGCTGGGGATCCCCTTCGAGAATCTGGATCCCGTCCTCGGCCACGTCCCCTCCCTCGCGCTCCCGAACCTGGAGGCCAAGCTCGTCCGGGGCGGGCGGGGCGGGTACTGCTACGAGCACAACACCCTGCTCGCCGCCGTCCTGACCCGGCTCGGCTTCGGGGTGACGCTGCTGGCCGGCCGCGTGGTGTTGGGCGCCGCTCCGGGTGACGTCCGGCCACGCAGTCACATGCTGGTGAAGGTGGAGGCCGAGGGCGCCGGCGATCCGCTTCTGGCCGACACGGGTTTCGGGTCCAGCGGGGCGCTGCTGGAGCCGATCCCGCTGGTGGTGGACACGGAGCTGCTCGACACCCCCCGGCACCACCGGCTCGTCCACGCCCCGCACGACGGCCCCCTGGAGCTGTGGGAGTTGCAGTCCGAGAAGGGCGGCACCTGGGAGCCGCAGTACGAGTTCACCCTGGAGCCGTTCGAACAGCCCGACTTCGAGGTCGTCAACTGGCACATGGCCACGAACCCCCGCTCACCGTTCCGGCGGACGGTGTACGCCCGGCGCACCCTGCCCGGCCTGCACCGGGCCCTGTCGGGCCGCACCCTGGTGGAGACCGCCGACGACGGCACGGTCACGGAACGCGAGCTGAGCGGTCCGCCGGAGGTGCTGCGCGTGCTGGCCGACGACTTCGGCGTGCGGCCGCCCGACGGGACCGCCCTGCCCGGATGAGCGGCGGGCCGCGGCCGGCCCCTCGTGACGCACGCGGGACGGCGGAAGGGCCGCGCACGCGGACCGCGCACCCGGGGAGCGGGTGGCGCATCTCACCCGTCCGGTCCGCCGGTCCGGCATTCCAAGCCCGAACGCCGCCCCGACCGGCGTTCTCACGGCGGGCGGGCGGGGCGGCATGCCGATGGAAGACCGGACGGCACGTGGTGGCGCCCCGGCGGGAGCGGCGCGCACCCGAACGGGGGGCAGCGCGCGAAACACGGTCGTAAGCTCGCGGACATGCAGGTCATCCAGTCCACGAAGCTCTCCGGCGTCTGTTACGAAATCCGCGGCCCCGTGCTCGAGGAGGCCATGCGGCTCGAAGCCGCGGGCCACCGCATCCTCAAGCTCAACACGGGCAATCCCGCCGCGTTCGGCTTCGAGTGCCCGCCCGAGATCCTCGAGGACATACTGCGCAACCTCGCGGGCGCGCACGGTTACGGGGACGCCAAGGGCCTGCTGTCCGCCCGCCGGGCGGTGATGCAGCACTACCAGACCAAGGGCATCGACCTCGGCGTCGAGGACGTCTACCTGGGCAACGGCGTCTCCGAGCTGATCCAGATGTCCATGCAGGCCCTGCTGGACGACGGCGACGAGGTGCTCGTCCCCGCGCCGGACTACCCGCTCTGGACGGCCTCGGTCTCGCTGGCCGGCGGCACGGCCGTGCACTACCGGTGCGACGAGCAGGCCGACTGGATGCCCGATCTCGCCGACGTCGAACGGAAGATCACCGACCGCACCAAGGCTCTCGTGATCATCAATCCGAACAATCCGACGGGGGCGGTGTACGACGAGGAGATGCTGCGCGGGCTGACGGAGATCGCCCGGCGCCACAATCTGGTCGTCTGCTCCGACGAGATCTACGACCGGATCCTGTACGACGGTGCGACGCACACGCCGACGGCGGCCGTCGCGCCCGATCTGATGGTGCTCACCTTCAACGGGCTCTCCAAGAACTACCGCATCGCGGGCTACCGCTCGGGATGGATGGCGGTCTGCGGCCCCAAGGCGCACGCCTCCTCCTACATCGAGGGCCTGACGGTCCTGGCGAACATGCGGCTGTGCGCGAACATGCCCGCCCAGCACGCGGTGGCCACGGCACTCGGCGGCCGGCAGTCGATCAACGAACTGGTGCTGCCGGGCGGGCGGATCCTGGAGCAGCGGGACGTGGCGTACGAGCTGCTCACGCAGATCCCCGGGGTGACCTGCGTGAAGCCGAAGGGGGCGCTGTACCTCTTCCCCCGGCTCGACCCCAAGGTGTTCAAGATCAAGGACGACCGGCAGATGGTGCTCGACCTGCTGCGGTCCGAGAAGATCATGGTCGTGCAGGGCACGGGCTTCAACTGGCCGGAACCCGATCACTTCCGGGTGGTGACGCTGCCACCGGCCAAGGACCTGACGGACGCCGTCACCCGGATCGGGAACTTCCTGGACGGCTACAGCCAGCCGTGACCACCCCAACTCCGGATCGCGGACAACTTTAGACAGATTCCAAGCTAGGATGGACCTACTGCACCACCAGGAGGCCATCCATGTACGAGCCGATCCGCACGAAATCGGTCCACACACCGGCCGACGACGCCGATTTCCCGCACCGCAGCCGTGAGGAGGAGCTGGACATCCAGCTCGCGGGGCACCTAGCCGCGCTCCTCGCGGTCACCGACGAGCTGGGGCTGGCCACCACGGGCGACCGCATCGCCGAGCAGGTGGCCCGCCTCCGGGGCGCGCCGCCCGCCCGGCACGCGGGGCGCACCGCCGCGGCCCCGGCCGTCCTCCACCGCCGCGCCCACGCCCTGGCGGGCCGGGCCCTCGTGGTGGCGGCGTCCCGCGCCGACA